>DATFQP010000102.1:0-15200 GCA_035264145.1 Propionibacteriaceae bacterium | reverse complement strand
CGGTCCTTGTCCTCACCACCTTCCCCGGTGTTCGACTTGCCGCCGATCCGGTTCATGGCGATGGCCAAGGTCTGGTGCGCCTCGGCGCTGATCGACCCGTACGACATGGCGCCGGTCGAGAAGCGCTTGACGATCTCGCTGGCCGGCTCGACCTCGTCGAGCGGAACAGGATCCCGATCGGAGTCGAACGTCAGCAACCCCCTTAGCGTCATCAAACGCTCTGACTGGGAATCGATGTGGTTGGTGTACTGCTTGAAGATGTCGTAGCGGCCCGACCGGGTCGAGTGCTGCAGCCGGAAGACCGTCTCCGGGTCGAACAGGTGCGGTTCGCCCTCCCGACGCCACTGGTACTCCCCACCCACGGGCAATAGGCGGTGCGCCAGCGGGATGCCGTCTGCCGGATACGCGGTCAGATGCCGGCGGCGGACCTCCTCGGCCAGCTCGGTCAACCCGACCCCGCCGAGCTTGCTCGTGGTACCCGTGAAATAGCGGTCTACGACATCGCGGGCCAGACCTAGCGCTTCGAAGATCTGCGCGCCGGTATAGGACGCGACGGTGGACACGCCCATCTTGCTCATGACCTTGAGCACGCCCTTGCCGAGCGCCTTCACCACATTGGTGACGGCCTTCTCTGGCTGCACACTGGTATAGACCCCGCGACGTGCCAGATCCTCGACCGATTCGATGGCCAGGTAAGGGTTCACGGCCGCGGCGCCGTAGCCGATCAACAGCGCCACGTGATGAACCTCCCGGACGTCGCCGGCCTCCACGACCAGGCCAACCTGCGTGCGGCTCTTCTCCCGGACGAGGTGATGATGTACGGCGGCGGTCAGCAGCAGCGACGGGATCGGTGCCAGCTCACCGTTGGAATGCCGGTCCGAGAGCACGATGATCCGCGCGCCGCCCTCGATCGCCTTCGACACCTCAGCGCAGATCTGGTCCAGCTTGGTGCTGAGCGCCTCTGCTCCCCCGCCGACCTCGTACAACCCACGGGCGACGTAGGTCGCGTAACCCGGTAGGTCGCCGTCCCGATTGATCTTGACGATCTTGGCCAGGTCGTCGTTGTTGAGGACCGGGAACGGCAGCACCAGCCGTCGGCACGACGACGGGCCGGGCTTCAGCAGGTTCTGCTCGGGACCGATGGTGTTGTAGAGGGAGGTGACCAGCTCCTCACGGATCGCGTCCAGCGGTGGATTCGTGACCTGCGCGAAGAGCTGGGAGAAGTAGTCGAAGAGCAGCCGCGGCTTGTCGCTCAGTGCCGCGATCGGGGAATCGGTGCCCATCGACCCGATCGGCTCCGCGCCGGCGGAAGCCATCGGGGCCAGGATGATCCGCAGCTCCTCCTCGGTGTAGCCGAACACCTGCTGCCGGCGGGTGACCGAGGCGTGCGAGTGCACGATGTGTTCGCGGTCCGGAAGGTCGGACAGCAGCATGCGGCCGCCGTGCAACCACTCACCATACGGCGCACCGTTGGCCAGACTGGCCTTAATTTCCTTGTCAGAGATCAGCCGGTGCTGACTCAGGTCGGCCAGAAACATTCGTCCCGGCTGGAGCCGGCCCTTCTGGATCACCTTCTCAGCAGGGAGGTCCAGCACCCCTGCCTCGGAGGCGAGGACCACCAAGCCGTCGTCGGTCAACCAAAAGCGGCCCGGTCGAAGGCCGTTGCGATCCAGGACGCCACCCACCACCGTGCCGTCGGTGAAGACCACTCCAGCGGGTCCGTCCCAGGGCTCCATCAAACAGGAATGGAAGGCGTAGAAGTCCCGGCGCGCCTGATCCATGTCCTCGTTGTTCTCCCACGCCTCCGGGATCATCATCAGCATGGCGTGGGGCAGGGACCGGCCACCGAGGTGGAGCAGTTCGACCACCTCGTCGAAGGACGCGGAATCGCTGGCGTCGGGCGTGCAGATAGGGAACAAACGCTCCAGGTCGCCGCCGATCACGTCACTGGCCAGCAGGGCCTCGCGCGCCCGCATCCAGTTGCGATTGCCCATCACAGTGTTGATCTCGCCGTTGTGCGCAATCATCCGGTACGGATGGGCGAGTTCCCAGGCCGGGAACGTATTGGTGGAGAAGCGGGAGTGCACGACGGCCAGCGCGCTCGACGTACGTTCGTCAAGTAGCTCCGGGAAGACGAGCTCGAGCTGCTCGGTAGTCAGCATGCCCTTGTAGACCAAGGTTCGGGCCGACAGCGAGGCGAAGTAGACGCCCGCCTCATGCTGGCTGCGGCGCCGTAAGCAGTAGGCCAGCCGGTCCAGGGCAATGCCCATCAGCGGCGCGTGCTTCGCCGTCACGAACAGCTGCTCGAAGTAGGGCATGTTGGAGCGAGTGAGATCACTCAAGGAGCGGTCGTCGGTGGGTACCACCCGCCAGCCGAGGACGGTCAGGTGCTCTTCCTCGGCGATCTGCTCGATCATCGCCTTGGCCTTGGTGGCCGCGTCAGGCTCGGTGGGCAAGAACGCGTTGCCGACGGCGTACGCCCCCATCCGCGGCAGTTCGAAGTCCACTTCGGACCGCAGCAGCTCATCGGGAATCTGCATCAAGATGCCGGCACCATCACCAGTCTTGGGATCGGCGCCGGTGGCTCCCCGGTGATCCAGGTTCCGCAGGGCATGCAGGCCATGCGCGACGATGTCGTGGCTGGGGATCCCGCTCAGCGTCGCCACAAAGGCGACACCGCAGGCATCGTGCTCGAATGCCGGGTCATAGAGCCCCTCGGCACCATGCGGAAGCGAACCCCGAACAGGCGCAACAGTCATCGGTAACTCCCGTCGTCAGGCCGGATGGTCGACAGCGAGTACGGACCACCGGGGCACGCGGAAACGGCATCGGCAGTGAGGGGGACGACGTTGGCCCGTGATGGATGGCTCAGGTTAACGCACGGAGGACGGCGTCGACGTAATCAAATCCTACGTGAGCAGCAGCGCTGGACACGAGTGGCCGCTGGGTGGGGTCTGGACCCTACAGACCACCCGGCCGAGGTGACCGCGTCAGAACAGCGTGCTCAGTCCGCCATCGAGCGCAATCGTCTGTCCAGTGAGGTACGAGGCCTCCTCGCCGGCGAGAAAGGCCACGAGCCCGGCGATCTCCCGCGGTTCCCCCCAGCGACGAAGCATCGTCCGCGCCTGCACCCAGGCGAGGCGGTCCGAATCGGCGGCCTGATCGGCATTCGCCTCGGTGGCGAAGTACCCCGGGGCGACCGCGTTCACCCGAATCCCGTACGGCCCCAGATCGGCGGCAAGCGCCCGGGTCAGCCCCTCCAACCCCGCTTTCGCCGCCGCATACCCAACATCACCACGGTTGGCCAGGAGCCCCCCGACAACGGAGGAGATGTTCACGATCGCTCCCGGGCGACGCTCAGCGATCAGGCGCCTGGCGACCAACCGGCTCAGGCCGTACGCTGCGACCAGGTCGGCGTTGACAAGGCGTTGGAAGTCGAATGGCGGTAGGTCAAGTGTGCCGCGGCGGTCCCGCTGGCCGACGTTGTTCACCAGAACGTCGATCGGTGGGTGCGCACCCAGCTGCACCTCGGCGTCGGCGAGATCGGCGATGTCGAAGGCGGCCGGTGCCGCGTCCAAGCCGTCGGCTCGAAGTTGCTCGACTGCCGATTGCAACCTCTCGGCGTCCCTACCGTTCACCAGTACGGTGGCTCCGCGCACCGCCAGACCGCGGGCGATGTGATAGCCGAGGCCGCGCCGTCCGCCGGTCACCAGGGCGAGGCGGCCGGCCAAGGAATCGTTCACGACGATTCTGGTCTGGCTTCCAGGCCGGCCGGCTCAGTCCCTCCCGTCGGGGGCGCTCCCGAGCCCGGCGGAGGGTTCTTGTCATCGCCGAGCCGCGGGCCGATGGAGGAGTCGTTCTCGCCGCCGAGCTGTTGGTCCCTCCCTGGCTTCGACACGTTCCGCGCAGGATCGAAATCGCCGGCTGAGGACAAGCGGCGATCGCCCACGGGATAGCCCTCGACGACCTCCTCGCGCCCGGGCCGGTTCTTGACCAGCCAGATGAACCACCCGAGCGCCGCGAGGAAGGCGATCAGCGACGTGTAGTTGTTGAGCCGGAAGCCACCGATCTCATTGACCTGATCGATGCGCAATGCCTCGATCCAGAAGCGCCCCAGGGTGTAGAAGATCACATACAGCGCGAAGACCTTGCCGTGCCCGAGCCGGAACTTGCGGTCCAGCAGCACCAGCGCGACCGCTACCAGCAGATTCCACACCAGCTCATAGAGAAAGGTGGGGTGGAAGGTCGGATACTGCCCGTAGCCGAGCGGGCGAAGAGCCGGATCGATCTGCAGCGCCCAGGGCAACGAGGTCGGCCGCCCGAAGAGCTCCTGGTTGAACCAGTTGCCGAGCCGGCCGATAGCTTGCGCCACCACGATGGCCGGTGCCACGGCATCGAGCAGCGCCGGAAAAACGATTCGACGACGTCGAGCCACCAGATAGCCGCCCAGCACCCCGCCGGCCACCGCACCCCATACCCCGAGCCCGCCCTGCCAGATCTTGACAGCATCGATGGGGTGGCGGCCATCTCCGAAGTAGAGCTGGTAGTCCGTGATCACGTGATAGAGCCGGGCTCCGACGATCCCGCAAGGCACCGCCACGACGGCTACCATCTCGATACTCTCGCCGGATCCGCCGCGGGCCACCCACCGCCGATTCGCGATGATCATCGCGACGATGATGCCGGCGATGATGCACAGCGCGTACGCCCGCAACGGCAGCCCGAAGACTTCCCAGACGCCGGTGCTGGGGCTCGGAATGGACAGCGCCACCGAGCCGGCGCCGCTCATTGCTCGGGACTCACGTGGTAGCCGCCTCGTCGATCTTGGTCTGCAACGCTTCGGGTGTCAGGTTAGCGAGATCGAGGCGGGCACCGTCGAGAAACAGCGTCGGCGTGCTGCTCACCCCGTTGGCATCCGCGGCGGCGTCGATCGATGCCGCCCAGCCGGCATGGGCCCGACTCCGAACGCAGGAGTTGAAACGCTCTGTGTCGCCAGGTGCGACCTGGTCGGCCAGCGCAATCAGTTGGCCGTCGCTCCACCGCAGAGTGGCGTTGGTGAACAGACCCTCGTAATAGGACGCCCCGAAGCCCGCCTCGGCGGCGCAGGCCATCGCGTTGGCCGCTGACTCTGATCCTGCGTCGATGAATGACATCGGATAGAGCTCGATCTCCGCCTTGCCGCTCTCTCGAGCGGCGGTCAGCACAGAACCATAGGCCTCCTCGAACTCGGCGCAGTGCGGGCAGTGGAAGTCCTCGTACAAGGCAAGTTTGACCGGCGCATCGGCTTGGCCGAGCACGATCGGCTTACCGTCTGTGATGGCTACCGGAGCAAGGCTGGCTGCCCCGCTGGTCGGCACTGCGTCGGGTGCCCGACGGGTGCGCCAGGCCTGGAAACCGATCCCGCCACCCACCAGGAGCACCAGAACCACCAGAGCGGCCACGACCCCTATTCGCCGCTCGCGGTGACGCTTCGCGGCTGCCAGCGCCTGTTGGCGGGCCAGCTCCTGCGCTCGTCTGGAACCCGCACTCATCCGAGATGCTCGCCATCCCAGCGGTCGAGGCTGAACCTGGTCCTCGGCCGCCAGGCCAGCCATGCTGACAGCAACAACAGACCGATGTCACGGACGATTTCGGAGGTATAGCGGGTCTCTCCTGACGCCACCGGGCCGCCGCCCCCGAAGCAGCCGCAGTCAATGCTCAGGCCCCGGGCAGCGACCGAAATGACCGCCGCCAGCAGGGTGACGAGCAGGAAGGCGCTGACGATCGCCGCAGCCCTGGTATGCAGCCCTACGAGCAGTAGCAGGCCCAACCCGATCTCCAGGAACGGCAGGCCCCAACCGATCGGCGTGGCCAGCGGTGACGACACCAGCTCATAGGCGCGAACGGCCGCCACCGATCCTGCGGGATCGACCACCTTGAGAAGGCCAGCGGCCAGCAGCACCCCGGCGAGGATGAGTCGAGCCAATGTCGACGCCCATACGGAGGTCTGGCTGAGAGCGGACCGGGTAGCCGTGGTGGCGCTCACCGGGAACGCTCCAGTAGCAGGCTGAAGTCGTCTTTGAGGTCGGCGATAGGAGTCTCCGGGGTCCACAGCACGACACCCTTGCGGTTCCGATCGAACCCGATCACCTGGGCGGAGTGCCCGACCTCGTAGCCGCCACTCGGCAGTTTGCGCATTCCTTCGATGTCGACACCAACCCGGCCGGCCGCGGCCTTGATGGTGGAAAGATCTCCGGTCAGGCCGATGAAGGTGGGATCGAACCGTTCGAGGTATTCGGCGATCACCCGTGGTTTGTCCCGGGCAGGATCAGTGGTGATGAAGATCATCTGAATCTGATCACGATCGGTCGCGGCCATCCGGTTCAGCGCCTGCGCCACGTCGGCGAGGACGGTCACGCATACGTCCGGGCAATGGCTGTAGCCGAAGAACAGCAGCACCACGGGCTTGGAGGGCGACGTTGCCAGGTTGTAGGAGTTACCCGAGCTGTCGGTGAGGGTCACGGCCGGCAATTCGTACGGCTGCGGCAGTGAGGTTCCGCCTGAGAAGCCGGCAGGGTCGGGGTCCGTCCGGGCCACGGTCGGCTGGGGGGAAGTGCAACCGACCAACAGCAGGACCAGCCCGACGACGAACACCCAGCCTGGCCTACCGGGGCACTGGATGCCGCTCACGCTCCGATTAACCCGCTCGCCGGACCGGAAGTTCCTGAACCGCGGGGAGCGCCGCGGCGTATGCCCTCGGCCAGGTCCGCTACCGCGGCCCGCAGAGTTGACAGTTCTGCTGGCCTGCCGGCGTCCTCGGCGTCCACCAGACACTTGACAAGCAGGGAGCCGACGACGACCGCATCAGCGTATTGGGAGACCTCCCACGCCTGATTGCCGCTCGACACTCCCAGCCCTACGCCAACCACGGCATTGCTGTCTGCGACCCGGACCCGATGCACCAGGTCAGGTGCGGCTACCGAGGTCTGGGTGCGGGCGCCGGTCACTCCCATGACCGACGTGGCGTAAACCCAGCCTCGGCAGGCGGCGACCGTGCTCGCGATCCGGGCATCACTGGAGGACGGGGCGACCAGGAAAATCCGGTCGAGAGCGTACTGGTCGGAGGCCCGGAGCCAGGTGCCGGCCTCGTCAGGCGTGAGGTCGGGGATGATCACACCTGAACCACCAGCCGCCGCCAGGTCACGCGCAAAGGCGTCCGGACCGTAGCGCTCGATCAGATTCCAATACGTCATCACCACAACCGGAGTCCCGGTGGCCGCGACCGCCTCGACGGCGGTAAAGACGTCCCGGGTTCGGACGCCACGTTGCAGCGCTCGGGTACCGGCCCGCTGGATGACCATTCCGTCGATCATGGGATCGCTGTACGGCATCCCGACCTCGACCATGTCGACGCCGGGCGAATCGCCGTCGCCGGTCAGGGCTCGCATGGCAGCCAACGATGTCGGTACATCGGGATACCCGACATGAAGGAATCCGACCAGCGCGCCGCGGCCCGCTTCCTTGATGTCGGCCAGGTGGCGACCGGTCCGTCCCTGGTCGAACCTCAGCTGACCGAAGACGCCGCCCTCAGGAACAGCTTGAGAATCCGTGCTGGCCGCCGTCATACCTGCTCACCGGCCCCGCTCGACGGGCCGCCCATCGCCAGACCGCCTCCATTGGGCGAGGTGTCGCCGGTCGGGCGCCCGGATTCGGAACCGCGACCACGAGTGTCGAGGTCGAACCACTTGATCGCCGTATCGACGTCCTTGTCCCCGCGACCCGAGAGATTGACCAGGATGAGGAGCTGGCGGCCGTCGGCCCGTGCGGGGAGGTGCGCAGCAAGCTGCAGAGCTCCGGCCAGCGCATGAGCGGACTCGATAGCCGGCACGATGCCTTCTGTTCGCGACAGGAGCGCGAATGCCTCCATGGCTTCGGTGTCGGTGATGGGCTCGTAGTGCGCCCGCCCGGTGGAGGCCAAGTAGGCGTGCTCCGGCCCGACGCCGGGATAGTCGAGCCCCGCGGAGATCGAGTGAGACTCCTTGGTTTGTCCGTCGGCGTCCTGGAGTACGAACGTCCGCATCCCGTGCAGGACGCCCACCTCACCGGCGGAGATCGTCGCGGCGTGGCGGCCGGTATCCACGCCGTCGCCGCCGGCCTCGAATCCATAGAGCGCGACATCGCGATCGGGCAGGAAGTCGGCGAAGATGCCAAGCGCGTTGGACCCGCCACCGACGCATGCCGCCACGACGTCCGGCAACCGACCGTAGCGATCCATGACCTGTTGACGGGCCTCCCTGCTGATCACCCGCTGGAATTCTCGGACCAGCATCGGGAACGGGTGCGGTCCGGCAACCGACCCGATCAGGTAGTGGGTGTAGTCCACCGAGGCTACCCAGTCGCGCATGGCGTCGTTCATCGCGTCCTTGAGCGTCCGACTTCCGGACTCCACCGCGATGACTTCGGCCCCGAGCAGCCGCATCCGGGCCACGTTCAGCGCTTGCCGCTCGGTGTCTACCTTGCCGATGTAGATCGTGCAGTCCATGCCGAACAGCGCAGCGGCGGTGGCCGTGGCGACCCCGTGCTGCCCGGCTCCTGTTTCGGCGATCAACCGGGACTTGCCCATCCGCTCGGCCAACAACGCCTGGCCAAGGACGTTGTTGATCTTGTGCGACCCGGTGTGGTTCAGGTCCTCCCGCTTCAGCACGATCAGCGGCAGGCCCCCCGAGCCGGTCGACGGCTGGGCATGTTCTGCGAACCGCCGGGCCTCGGTGATGGGGCTGGGGCGGCCCGTGTAATCCGCTAACAGGGCGGCCAATCTCGCACCGAATCCGGGATCGGCCATCGCGGCGCGGAACTCGCGCTCCAGCTGCCCCAGCGCAGCAGACAGCGCCTCCGGAACGAACCTTCCGCCGAAAACCTCGAAGTGGCCGGCCGCGTCCGGCAGCTCAGAGAGCTCTGTGGCCATCACAGTTTCCTTCACTCAGCTACCGGGTGCACACAGTGCGCTAGGACTTGTGAACGGCTGGATGCGCCCCAGCTGCCACCAGGTCCGCTACGCCACTGCGCGGATCCCGGCCCGTGACCAGCGCCTCACCGACCAGCACCACATCAGCTCCGGCGCGCGCCAAGTCGATCACATCGTGCGGCCCCCGGACCCCGGACTCCGCGATCCGGACGATTCCATCGGGGATGAGCGGCGCCAGCCGTGCGAATGTCGACGTGTCGACCTCGAGGGTCTGCAGGTTGCGCGCGTTCACCCCGATGATCCGAGCGCCGGCGTGCACCGCGCGCGAAATCTCCTCACCGGTGTGGACTTCGACCAGAGGCGTCAGCCCGATCGATGTCGCCCGCTCGATCAACGCGATCAGCTCATGATCAGAAAGGGCAGCCACGATCAGCAAGATCATGTCAGCGCCGGCTGCTCGGGCTTCGAAGAGCTGGTAGGCGCTGAGAATGAAATCCTTGCGCAGCACCGGAATGCTCACCGCGCAGCGAACCGCCACAAGATCATCAAGTGAGCCGGCGAAACGACGACCCTCGGTGAGCACCGAGATCGCGGCCGCGCCACCCGCCTCGTACTCGGCGGCCAGCGCCGCCGGGTCAGCGATCTTCGCCAGGGGACCCTTGCTGGGACTGGACCGCTTCACTTCGGCGATGACCGAAACGCCAGGACCGTGAAGCACAGGCATCGGATCGAGAGCAGGATCGACGTGTTGTACCCGCTGCTTCAGCCGGTCCAGGGATACCTCTGACTGGCGTGCGGCAAGATCAGATCGCACGCCGTCGAGAATGTCGTCCAGGGCTCCCACGGGTCGTCGATTCAGTTCGCGCCGTAGCCCATGACTTGCAGCACTTTGGTCGCTATCACCGCGACGACCAACATCGCTACCGCGATCCAGAAAAGAACCCAATTGGGTCCGATGACCATCGCAATGCCACCCACCACGAAGGCCGCCATTGCGATGACACTGCCGGTCCACGCCGCAACGGTCCGGCCGTGATGCACATGCTTGTGCGGCTTACTGGCAGCCGAGGCATCCATGCTGCCGGCTGCCTGGGACTGGGACTGGCTCGTCATCGTGCTCCTCATTCGGCCGACGGCTGAGACTTGGGTGAGGGCTCAGTGCTTCTGGTTGAGTCTGGTTCCATTGTGTCTTGTGGCGGGCCCGACTGCACATCGGGGTCGACTCGGCGCACTGGTACGGCCGGGAGATCCGCCGTCGGGTCCAGTCCCGCATCCATCGCCTGCCACGCTCCTGCCGGGTCCTCGCCGGCCGAGCTGGAGGTGGCTCGTTCGAAGCGAGTGGTCCGGCCTGGCCATCGGTCCGATCGAAGTACGGTGATCAGCGCAGCGAGAACCACCACAGCCCCGGCAGCCGCGTAGACCCACGGCCAGGCGGTCGTCGACAGCGAAAGCTCCTCAGCAAGGCTGATCGTACGGATTTGATCACGTACGGCTTCCGCACTCGGCCGCACCCGGAGAACACCCAGCACAGCCATGCCGCACCCCACCAGCGCGAGGAGGGCCGCGACGACCTGCCGGCCTCGCACGGAAAGTGTCAGCAACAACAACGCGCCGGCCGCAACGACTAACGCCAATGCCTGGCTGATGCCGCCGGTGGACTCCGTGCCACTGAATGATGCGTCCACTCCCGCGGCATCGGCTCGCCACCAGGGCTGACTGCCTGCCACCAACCCGAGCCCGGCGCCGACCACGAAGCCGCCCAGGGCGTAGGTTCGGTAGCTCCGACGTCGTTCGTTGACCCGAGGTCCTGGCCTGGGCGGTGGACCTGCCATCAACGCCGCGAAGCCAGCGGTGCGAAGGTCTGGGCCACCGAGATCGCACGGACCACGGCGGCGGCCTTGTTCTGGGACTCCTGGTCCTCGGTCGCCGGGTCGGAGTCGGCGACGATCCCGCCACCGGCCTGAACGTAAGCCACCCCATCGCGCAACAGAGCGGTCCGGATGGCGATCGCGGCGTCCGCATCGCCGGCGAAGTCCAGATAACCGACCACTCCGCCGTAGAGCGCCCGTCGAGAAACCTCGAGTTCGTCGATGATCTCCATGGCGCGGACCTTCGGCGCACCCGACAGGGTGCCGGCCGGAAAGGCGGCGAGCACCACATCGAGGGCCGAGTGATCGGCATCAACCCGGCCCTGCACCGTCGATTCCAGATGCATGATGTGGCTATAGCGGCGGACGTCCATGAATTCCACCACCTCGACGGTGCCCGGTTCGCAGACCCGGCCAAGGTCGTTGCGTCCCAGATCGACCAGCATCAAGTGCTCTGCGCGCTCCTTCGGGTCGGACAGCAGCTCGGCCTCCAAGGCGGCGTCCTCCGCCGGAGTGCCGCCGCGGGCCTTCGAGCCGGCGATGGGGTGGGTGACCGCAACGCCATCCTTGACCGTCACCAGAGCTTCGGGGCTCGATCCGACGATGTCGAACCCGCGTCCTCTGCTGTCCTCAAGCCGCAACAGGTACATGTACGGGCTGGGGTTCATCAGCCGAAGGACCCGATAGATGTCCAAGGCGTCCGCCGTCGTATCCACCTCGAATCGCTGGCTGACCACGATCTGGAACGCCTCACCGGCGCGAATCTCCTCCACCGCCGAGCGAACTGCCGTCTGGAACTCCTCAGGCGTGCGCTGTCGGCGTACCGGAAGGGGGCTGTCGAAGGCAGCGGAGGCGGCCAACGATGGTGTGGGCTCGGCCAGTCGGGCAGCCATGGCATCGATCCTGGCGACCGAGTCGGCGTATGCCTCATCCACGCGCTCATCGGTCGCGTCGAAGTTGATGGCGTTCGCGACCAGCCACACCTGGCCGTCGTGGTGGTCCAGCACCGCGAGGTCGGAGGCGAGCAGGAAGGCCAGCTCAGGAATGTCGAGATCTCGAGGATTCGTGTCGGGCAGACGTTCGATCCGGCGGACCGCGTCGTAACTGAGGTACCCGACCATGCCCGACGTGAACGGAGGCATGCCGTCGGTCGATGACGTGTGCAACAGCCGTAGCGTCTCGGCCAGGGCAGAAAGCGGGTCGCCGCCAGTCGGCAGGCCGACCGGAGTGTGGCCCAGCCAGCGGACCTGGCCAGCCTCTTCGGTGAGCGTTGCGGCCGCCCGGACACCGATGAAGGAATACCGCGACCAGACGCCTTGCTCGGCCGACTCGAGGAGGTATGTGCCAGGCAGGTTCGCCGCCAACTTGGTGTAGAGACCGATGGCACTTTCGCCGTCAGCGAGAAAGCGGCTAAAGACCGGAATCACCCGGCGTTCGATGGCGAGCTTGCGGAACTGCTCCAACGTGGGGGTGAGATCGCTGATCATGTGTGGAGATCAGGTCCTCTCAGCAGGCGAGCGTCGAAGCAGGTCCGGTCACCCGTGTGACAGGCCACCCCGACCTGGTGGACGCGCACGAGCACGGTATCCCCGTCGCAGTCCAATCGGACCTCTCGCACTTCTTGCGTGTTGCCGCTGGTCTCCCCTTTCACCCAATACTCCTGTCGGCTACGGGAGTAGAAGGTGGTTCGTCCGGTGGTCAGCGTGCGGTGAAGTGCTTCATCATCCATCCATCCGACCATCAGCACCTCCCCGGTGGCCTGCTCCTGGATCACAGCGGTCACGAGGCCGGCGGCATCGCGCTTGAGCAGGGAGGCGATCGCCGGGTCGAGCCCGGACGCTGCCGGCGCGGTGCTGGCGTTGGTCACGGGCCCCATTGTTCCCGCCGAGAGCCGGCGGGGCGGCGCATTCCGCGCTACGGGTTCGCCGCCAGGCTGGTGGACCTGGACCCGTACCCGGTTGCTGAGTTGGCGCTGACCTTTGCTGGTGCGGCGGCGAAAGTTGGGCGTTCTGATCGCGGCTAGGATGGTCGCTTGTGACCTTCGCCAAGTCCGAGCGCGCCGAGCTGTGCGACTTACTCGATGCCCTCGGTCCGGACGCCCCGACTCTCTGCCAGGGCTGGAACACTCATGATCTGGCGGCCCATCTCTGGATCCGGGAAACCGACCCAGTTGGCGCCACCAGCATGGTCGCGAAGCCACTCGCAGGCCTACTGGACCGGCGGATGGCCGAGGTCAAGTCACGGTGGGAATTCGCCGAGCTGGTCAATCGTGTTCGACGCGGTCCCGCGCGTTTCTCCGTCTTCGCCTTCCCGGGCGTCGACGAGGGAGCCAACACGACCGAGTTCTTCGTACATCATGAGGATGTACGACGGGCCGGAAACGAGCCGCATACCTCTCGAGACCTTGGTCCGGATGTCGAGGAGTGGATGTGGCGCCGGCTCAAGTTGCTGGCCCGGGCGTGGTTTCGGCGCGCCCAGGTGGGTGTGGTTCTCGAGCGGCTTGGGTCGGCCAGCCACGATGGGCAGCCGGACACGATCCGGGCGGTCAGCGGTTCGACGATCGTGACGCTGGTCGGCCAGCCGAGCGAGTTGATGTTGTACGCGCACGGTCGGACTTCGGTCGCCGAGGTCAAGTTGGTCGGTGAGCCGGAGGCGATCGAAACGTTCTCCACCACCGACCTGCAAACCTGAATCCAGCACATTCATCTGGCATTTCGGGCTCGCAGACACACTGAAACCGTGCTGAGCAGCCGGCGGGCCTACCCATCTGCTGGACTCGGCATCGCCGTCCTTCTTGTCATTCTGACGAGCTGCGCTCCCGCCGCCACTGAGCCCAGCCCGGCCACCCGCACCGGTGGCAGCGCCGCGGCGGGCTCGCCGCCGGTGAGTGAGATGGCCAGCGGCTTGACTTCGCCATGGGGTTTGGTCGCGCTCGCCGATAGCAGCACGCTAGTCAGCGAACGCGACACGCGCCGGATTCTCCACCTTGTCGACGGCCAGGTGGCCAGACCGCTGCTGACCATTGACGACGCCCGCCCGGCGGGAGAAGGCGGGTTGCTCGGGCTGGCCGCCACCCAAGATCAACAGACGGTATTCGCTTACTACACAGCCGAGAACGACAATCGGCTCGTGTCGATGAGCTGGGACGGGCAGCACCTCGGCGAGCCAGCCGTCATCCTCAGTGGCATCCCCAAGGGTTTCACGCACAACGGCGGGCGGCTGGCCCTAGGTCCGGATGGCCATCTCTACGTCAGCACGGGCGAGAGCGGTGACGCCGACCTCGCGCAGGACACCAAGTCTCTGGGCGGCAAGATCCTGCGCATCACCAGGGCTGGGAAACCGGTCCCCGGTAATCCCTTCGGCAACGAGGTGTACAGCTACGGTCATCGCAATGTGGAAGGACTGGCCTTCGACGACGAAGGAAGGCTATGGGCCAGCGAATTCGGCGAGCAGAGCTGGGACGAGCTCAACCTGATCACCAAGGGTGGCAACTACGGCTGGCCGCAGGTCGAAGGTTCCTCGCAGAACAGAGACTTGATCAATCCGAGAGTGGTCTGGCAGACCTCCGCCGCGTCACCGTCCGGGCTGGCCTACTGGCGGGGCAAGCTTTGGATGGCGGCCCTCCGCGGACAGCAGCTCTGGGAGATTCCACTCCAGGGCACGACGCCGGGACCACCAGTCGGACACTTCGCCGACAAGTACGGCCGCCTCCGATCGGTGACCGTGACCCACGACGGGAGAAGCCTGCTGCTCAGCTCCTCCAACACCGACGGACGCGGCGAGCAGCAGTCTGGCGATGATCGGTTGTTGAAGCTCACCGGCTAGCCGGCTGGCGGTCATAGCGCTGTAACACAGCCGTTCTAGGGTGGGCTGGATGGCGGCGGAATTGACCTTGGGCGCCGGGCCGCGATCGGCGTGATGAACAGCGGCGATCTGGCAGGCAGCGCGCGGCGGCCGTACTGGCTTGTCGCGACTTCCTGGTCGACAGCGGGTTGGCGGATCCTGGGCGGATCGCGGTCACCGGCCGCTCGTACGGGGGTTACCTCACGCTCGCGTCGTTGGCTTTCTCGCCGGGCGTCTTCGCCGCCGGTGCCGACATCTGCGGGATGTCGGACCTCCAGACGTTCTTCCGCGACACAGAGCCTTGGATCGCCGCCGCCGCAGTCAGCAAGTACGGTGACCCGGAAGGCGACGAGACGCTGCTCAAGGCCATCTCACCTTTGCGGGCCGCCGCCAACATCGACGTTCCACTGCTCGTCGTCCACGGCGAGCTCGACAGCAACGTGCCCGAAGCGAGGCGGTACAGATCGTGGGGGCGCTGCACAGGTTGGGCCAGCCGGTCGAATATCTGCAACTCGACGGCGAGGGCCATGAGTATCGCCGGGCCG
>DATFQP010000101.1:0-2051 GCA_035264145.1 Propionibacteriaceae bacterium | reverse complement strand
GTTCGCCTTGGACGGCTTGCTGGTGCCAGCGATCTTGCGCACGTACTGCAATGCGGCGTCGTGCACCTCCGAATGCGTCGCAGGCGGCTCGAAATTGTTCAGCGGTCTGATGTTGCGGCACATATCTTGACCTTAACCCGTTGGCACGAGTGCCCAAGGAGAAGCTTGCAGCTCAGGTTCTGTGCGCCCATCATGTCCCCATGGCTCAGACCGACCCGCGCATCGTGACGGAGCCGCCCGAACAGCGACGAACGCTCGTCATCCTGGTGCTGGCCCAGATCCTCAGCGGGGCCGCCCTAGCCGCCGGTGTGACCGTCGGT
Source organism: Propionibacteriaceae bacterium (assembly GCA_035264145.1). Taxonomy (GTDB): domain Bacteria; phylum Actinomycetota; class Actinomycetes; order Propionibacteriales; family Propionibacteriaceae; genus Microlunatus. The sequence continues at coordinate 1,731 of DATFQP010000101.1, read as the reverse complement.
GCGCTGCTCGCCCAAGACATGTTGGAATCCACCCGGTTGTCCGGCTTGCCGAGTGCGCTCTTCGCGGCGGGCGGAGCCCTTGCCGCGGTCGGTGTGGGTCGGTTGAGCGAACGGTACGGCCGTCGTGTCGGACTCACCGCCGGCTACCTGGCCGGCGCCATCGGTGGCTTCGGCGTCGTGGCGGCAGCCTGGCTGGACGATGTCGTCCTGCTCTTCGCTTCGTTGTTCGTCTACGGTGCCGGCGTAGCCACCAGTCTGCAGGCTCGATACGCCGGCGCCGACCTGGCGGCGCCCTCGAGGCGTGGCCGCGCTCTCAGCATCGTGCTGGTGGCGACAACCCTCGGCGCCGTCGTGGGACCGAATCTGGTAACCCTCACCGGGCGCATGGCCGAAGCCATCGGGATCCCGGTTCTCGCAGGCCCGTTCTTGCTGGCCGGCGTCGCGTACAGCGCTGCCGGCCTATTGCTGTGGGCGATGCTGCGGCCGGATCCGCTGCAGCTGGCCCGGGCGCTTGCGAGGGCGCCGTCTCTGAAGGGATACGACGCGCAGTCACCCGCGGACCCTGCAGCCACCGGTCCGGAACTGACATCCGGGCAACGCCACAGTGCATGGTCGCCTGCCGTAGTCAGGGGGGCAGGAATCCTGGTCCTCAGCCAGTTCGTCATGGTGGCGATCATGACGATGACACCGATCCACATCCAGCACCACGGGCACGATCTCAGTGCCACAGGCGTCGTCATCGGCGCACACATCGCTGCCATGTTCTTGCCCTCACCGCTGTCGGGGTGGCTCGTCGACCGCGTCGGACCACGCGCGATCGCCACCGCGTCAGCGGTCACGCTGCTGGTCGCGGGGCTCTTGGCCGCGGCGGCGCCGTCGGCCTCGGTGATCATTCTTGGTTTGGCGCTCATCCTGCTGGGTCTCGGGTGGAACTTCGGATTGGTCAGCGGCAGCACGGTGATCACCGATGCGGTGCCGCTCGCCTTTCGCGCTCGTACTCAGGGCACCGTCGACCTCGTAGTTGCGCTGGCCGCCGCGTGTGGCGGCGTCGGCTCCGGACTCCTCGTTTCGGCGACGAGTTTCCGCACGCTCGCAGTTCTCAGCGGCGTCGTGGCTCTTGCCGTCATCCCATTCGCCGCCCTTGGCCGGCCCCGCGCCGTGCGGGAGGCGGAGCCCAGCCGGCTCTGAGGCTTGCTCCTGACAGCAGCCAGCGGACCTCGCACCCCAGTTGAAGGCATCGAGGCAGCTAGTGCGCGTGGTCCCCGCGGTAGAACTCATAGACCCAACCGGTCAGGGTGACGGCGCCGAAGGCAAAACCCAGGATCATCAACCACCAGCCGAAGACCGGACCGAGCACGACCAGGATGAATGTCATCCCGCAGAACAACGGCCACTTGCTCTGCGGCGGGAAGAACCCCAGGTCACCAGCGCCCTCGAGTACCTGACCATCTGTCCGGTCCTCCGGCCGAGGATCGATACGCCGGGCTACCAGAGCGAGGTAGCCCGCAATCATCAAGGACAGCAACAACGTCAAGATCAGCGCGACCGTCCCAGTGGGGTCGTTGCTGAGGAACCAATAGATCGGGGTCACCACGACGAAGAAGATGACCAGAATTCCGAAGATCCACGCTTCGACCTTCACCGCTGATCCTCTTCAGGCTCCGGCGACCGGGAATGATGGCCCGCCTCGTACTGTGCGGCGAGGTCCCTGGTCGTCCCCCGGACCCGAGC
>DATFQP010000100.1:0-7132 GCA_035264145.1 Propionibacteriaceae bacterium | reverse complement strand
TGGCCAGCCCGACAACCACGAGAACCGGCATCACCAGATCCAGGAGTAGGTCAAGCCAGACAATGACGAGCGACCCGTTCACAGGTGCAACCAACTGCAGCGTCACAGACGACAAAATCGACAGCATGCTCGCGACCAGGGCCAGCACCGTCAGTGTCCGCGCGTGAGCAGTCCGCTGAACCAGGACGCAGCTCGCCACAATCAGCCCGAGGACGAGAATTGTCAACGTCTCGGGCATCCGGTATCTGAGGTCGCCGTACCGGACAGACCCGACCCACGCGATGAGCACCTGCAAACCCAACACGACGAGGACGCTGAGAGCTGCGGGCTCCCGGAGCCGTCGCAGACCATCCACCCACTCAGCCTATGAAAAACTGATCGAGTGCGCATCGTGATCATGGCCGGTGGCGTCGGCGGATCCCGGTTCGCGCGCGGCGTTCGACGGGCATTTCCCGACGCCGACCTCACGATCATCGCCAACACGGCCGATGACATCACTGTGCACGGGCTCCGCGTCTGCCCTGACCTCGACACGATCATGTATGCGCTGGGCAACGGGCATGATCCCGTCCGGGGATGGGGGCGGCGGAACGAGAGCTGGGCCGTACTGGATGAGTTGGCGGCGTACGGAGTTGGGCCGTCGTGGTTCTCGCTCGGCGATCGTGACCTGGCCACCCATCTCGTCCGTACCGAGATGCTCGCCGCCGGCCATAGGTTGTCGGCGGTGACGGCCACCCTTGCTAACCGTTGGCTGTCATCCGACCCGCTGCTGTCGCTGCTGCCGATGTCCGACGATCGGGTTGAGACTCATATCCTGATCGCGGATTCGGCGGCGCCCGGTGGCAGGAAGGAAGTCCATTTCCAGGAGTACTGGGTCCGGTGGCATGCCGAGCCGGAGGCGCTGGGCGTGGTCATTGTGGGATTGGACGCCGCCACGCCGGCACCCGGAGTGATCGACCGGCTGGCGAAGGCCGACTTGATCTTGATCGCGCCCAGCAACCCGGTGGTGTCGATAGGACCCATCCTCGGGGTGCCCGGAATTGCCGAGGCGGTACGGCAATCGTCAGCCACCGTGATTGGTTTCGCCGGGATCCTCGGCGGCGCTCCCGTGCTCGGCATGGCTCATCGGTTGCTGCCCGCGATCGGCGTCGCGGTCGACGCCGCGTCAATCGGCCTGCATTACGGGCCACGCACCGCCGGTGGTGTCCTCGATGTCTGGACGATGGACCTTCGAGACGCATCTACAGCGCCAGCAGTCGAGCAAGCAGGGCTGAGGGTGGCCGTCGCGAACCTGGTCATGTCCGATCCGGATGCAACCGCTGCTTTCGTCCACTGCGCCGTCAAGACCGCCTGGCCCTGATCTACCGGCCAGCTTCAGCGAACTATCGTGATCACAATCTTCGCGCCGACCGGCATCGGTGAGGTGCGGCAGGGCGCAAATCTGGCAGACCTCGTGCTCGAGGCGGTCGCCGCGGCACCCGAGGGCCCGCTTCGCGACGGCGACATCGTCGTCGTCACATCGAAGATCATCAGCAAGGCTGAAGGGCGCATCCGTTCAGCCGCCGATCGCCAGCAGGCCATCGACGCCGAGACGGCTCGGACGGTGGCCGCCCGGGACCAGACTCAGATCGTCCGTACCCGCCTCGGCCTGACTCTGGCCGCGGCTGGAGTTGATCGCTCGAATGTCGAGTCCGGATCGATCCTGCTGTTACCAAAGGATCCTGATGGCAGCGCCCGGACGCTACGGGATGATCTGCTGGCTCGCTCTGCCCTTCGGCTGGGTGTGATCATCTCCGACACCGCCGGTCGCGCGTGGCGGGTCGGGCAGACCGACCACGCCATTGGTGCTGCCGGGGTGCGTGTCGTCCAGCACTACGGTGGCGCCCTCGACCCGTACGGAAATCCGCTCTCGATAACAGCCATGGCGGTTGGCGACGAGCTTGCCGCCGCCGCCGACCTGGCTAAGGGCAAGCTCGGGCGACGGCCGGTGGCCGTGATCCGGGGGCTCGAGTGCCTGGTTGTCGAGGACGGCACGGATGCCGCCTCGTTGGTGCGGCCGCCCGCCTCCGATCTGTTCGGTTACGGAAGCCGCGAAGCGGTCCTACTCACGGCGCTCCAGGTGACCGGCCAAGCAGATCGGTACGAGGAACTGGTACAACGAGAGCCTGCTGAGCTGATCCGGACGGTGCTGGACGGCAGCCAGCTGACTGGCTCGGACGCTCACCTGCTCCGGCGAATGTTGGAGCTCGCATATCGCGTTACACTCGCGACTTCTGAGCACAGCGCCACGGCGGGTGCTGGAGACCGACCAGAGGAAGAGCCACCGTGGCCAACGCCAAGTTGAAGCAGAGCATGCCGTCAGGCAGCAGACGCGACAAGCTGGCCTCCCTGGAGGCGGCCAGAAAGCGGGAACAGCGCCGCCGAACGATCGGTCTGCTGGTGATCTGCGTGGTGCTCGCCACAGCCCTGCTCGCCTATCCGGTGTACCTCTTCGCCAGCGACTACATCGCGCGCAATGCCAACCTCAACGAACTCGGCTCAAGCGTTGAGAGCGCGGGCTGCGACCCGGTTGCAGAGAACGCCGCCACGGGCAACCAACAGCACGTCGAGGAAGGCACCAAGGTCAACTACGACCGGTTCCCGCCCGACTCCGGCCCGCACTATCCCAGCCCGGCCCCTCTCACGAAGCGGTTCTACACCGCCGAAGATCGGCCCCCGGTAGAGGAGCTGGTGCACAACCTGGAGCACGGCTACACCGTCGCCTGGTATCGAAGCGACTTGTCCGGCAAACAGCTCAAGGCGCTGGAGAGCATCGCCAAGACGTTCGGAAAGGACGACCAGAATCCGGCGAACAAGTTCATCGCCGCGCCGTGGAACGACGGTTCCGACGGGGGCGCCATGCCGGCGGGCAAGAATGTCGTCCTCACCCATTGGTCGGCGGATCCGAACAACCCTGGCGACGCCTCCGCCCAGAAGGGCGTCCGGCAGGCCTGTACGGCTGTCAGCGGCGCCGTGCTCAAGGACTTCATGGCCCAGTACCCGTACAGCAGCGCTCCGGAGCCGAACGGCGCCTAGATTCATCCGCCTACGGGATCTTCGTACGCCTACGGGATCCGATTCAGGCGTATGCGGCACCGAGCTGAGATGTCACCTCGGCGACCAGATCCTTGATCCGCTCCGCCTCGCTGGTGGGACACACCAAGGTAATCTGGGCCGTCTGCACAATCACTGTGTCACTGAGTCCGACCACGGCGACGAGCCGGCCGTCCTCGGCCTGATTGATCACCAGATTGTCTCTGGCATCGACCAAGACGCTGGCCCCCGAAATGGCATTGCCGTGCTCGTCCCGGGGGAGGTGCTCGCCCAAGGCGGCGAACCCGCCGACGTCGTGCCAGGTGATAGGTAGCCGTACGGCAACCACTCGAGCACTCGCCTTGCCCTGGGAGACCGGTTCCATCACGGCGTAATCGACGCTGATCTTGTCCAGCCGGGGGTAGATCTCCGCTAACTGGTCCGGCGCGGCGGCGAGCTTGGTCACCGCGGCATAGGTCTGTGGCTGCAGCTGCTCGAGTTGAGCGAGCAGCGTGTGGGCGCGCCAGACGAACATGCCGGAGTTCCACCAATAGTCACCGGAGGCCAGATAAGCCTCGGCAGTGGCGCGGTCGGGTTTCTCCTTGAACTCCAGGACCGCGCAAACGCCGGGATGACCGTCGATCGACTGACCACGACGCAGATATCCGTAGCCAGTGTGTGGCGAAGTGGGCACCACGCCGAAGGTGACCAGGACATCCTCGTGGGTCTCGACGACCTCGAAGCCCTCGACCAGCGCCGAGCGGAAGCTGTCCACCGGGTGCATGATCTGGTCCGCGGTCACGACGGCGATCACCGCATCGGCATCCTTTGCGGCCAGGACTGCGGCAGGCCACGCCACTGCGTTGAGAGAGTCGCGCCCCTCGGGCTCACCGAGAATGTTGGCCGGATCGACCTCCGGGAGCTCCGCGGCCACGAGATCGGCGTAGTCGGCCCCTGTGCAGATCAGCACCTGCCCCGGCGGGACGACGCCGTCCAGTCGCTCGTACGCGATCCGCAGCAGGCTTTTACCGCCGACGACCTTCAGCAACTGCTTCGGCATGCCCTGGCGGGACAGCGGCCACAGGCGCTTTCCGGAGCCTCCGGCCATGATCAACACGTAACGCATGCGGCTCAGCGTAACGGCGCCCGGCCACGCGTGCCGCGGTCGGACGGCCGTACCATCGGCGCTCATGGTGGCCTCAATCGCCGAACGGCTCGACGCCCGGATCCGCAGCGGAAGCGGAGGTGAGCCGCTCATCACGTACTACGAGCTGTCCTCCGGCGAGCGGACGGAGTTGTCGGCGACCACCTTCGGCAACTGGGTTGCCAAGACGGCCAACCTGTTGGATGCGCTGGCGATCGGCGAGGGCGACGTAGTGCGGCTCGAACTGTGCGATCACGCTCCGGGTCACTGGGTGACCCTGGTGTGGGCAGCGGCGTGCTGGCGAACAGGAGTGACTGTGGCGGCCGTCCCGCAAGCAGGGCGGATCGCGGCGCTGGTTGTCGGTCCTGACTGGATGGGATACGAGACGAGCACGGCCACCGAGGTCATCGCTTGCTCGCTGCACCCGCTCGGACTCGGCTTTCCGGACGAGCTGCCGACGGGCATCCTGGACTATTCGCTCGAGGTACGCGCACAACCCGACGTCTATGCCGGAGCGCCGGCATCTCACTCCAGCACCGCTTGGGTGGACGAGACGCGTTCGTTCACAGTGGCCCAGCTCGCGGATGTGGGTGCCGAGGAGCCTGCCGTTCGGCGGCTGGTGCGACCGACCGACCCGTGGAATACGGTACGTGAAGCGCTGCTCACCCCGCTCAACTCCGGTGGCTCAGTCGTCATCGTTATCGGGGATAACGGCGCGAAATTGTCGCGGCTGTATGAAGCCGAGCGCATCGATCGTTGATTCCGGCACCTTCACCAGCTTGACCCGGTAAGGTCGCGAACGCGCGAACGGCCCTGGGTGGTCGGACGCTCTCGCGACCGTGGGCATCCGCGCTCGCCTGGCAGCCGTGAGGAGTCAACGTGATCAGGGCTCGTGCGCTCGTCGCCGTCATTGTTCTGGCCCTGGTGCCCCTCGGCCTGGTCGCCGTGCCGGCCCACGCCAACACCACGGTGACAGGTTCCTGTACCGACGGCGGCGGGATTGTCTGGCAAACCAGGGTCGAGTGGAAAGGCACCTACGTCAGCTCTGGCGTAACGAAGGTCAGCGTCGACTACGCCGGTTGGACCACCAATCGTGGTTCGACAGCCACAGATTCGATCGTCAAGTCCTATGGCCCCGACGGCAAGCTGTTGAGCACTCTAAGGAGGACCGCGGCCTTCGACTACAAGTCGGGGAACGCCTACGACGCTCGAAATCCGGCGAATCCACCGAGTTCCCCCGGTAAGTCGAAGGTCACGATCACGCTCGGTCGCGATGGCGACGGTTTTGGTAACTGCACTGTCACTTACATTCAGCCATCGACGAGCGCTGATCCGGTCATCGCGGCAGTGGGTGACCTGGTGTGCAAGCCGGGTTCCTCTGTCACCTCCACTGCCTGTCAGCACAAGGCGGTGTCCAGCTCGATCGTCAACGCTCGGCCAGCGGCATTTCTCGCATTGGGGGATCTCCAGTACAACAACGGCGACTTGTCCAACTTCAGGACCGCGTACGAGACCTCGTACGGCCGCTTCAAGGCCTCCACCCGACCCGCCCCAGGCAATGAGGACTACGAGACGACCGGCGCCTCGGGCTACTACACCTACTTCGGCGCCTTGGCGGGGAGCCCGTCTAAGGGCTACCGCTCGTTCAATCTCGGTGACTGGCATATCGTGCAGCTGAACACCGAGCGTGACATCTCGGCGAGCGGCAGTCAGGTCCAGTGGTTGAAGAGCGACCTGGCCGCGAACACCAAGCGCTGCGTCTTGGCGTACATGCACAAACCGCGTTGGGGCAACACCGATCGATCGGAGTTCCAGCCGATCTACTCCGCGCTGGTCAGCGGCGGCGTCACGCTCCTTCTCTCCGGCCATGAGCACAACTACCAGGCTCAGCCGAAGCGAGCCGCCAATGGGGCCGAGTCCGCCACCGGCGTCGCTCAATACGTCGTGGGCACCGGCGGCAAGAGCGTTTGGAAGAACAGCTTCACCGCAGATCAGAAGCCGCTCGCGTTCAACAGCAGCACCTTCGGCTGGCTCAAGGTCACGTTGCATTCGACGTCGGCAGATTTGAAATTCGTCCCTGTGGGCGGCAGCTTCACTGACAGCCGGACGGTTGCCTGCAACCCGTAGCCTTTGGCGCCCAAGTCGCGTGACTGGCAGCAGGCGACCTCTGCCGCTGGTCGCGTTCGCTCGTACTGGGTCAAACGCTAGGCCGCATCCGCTGACATTGGCCAAGACTGACGCTTGTTCGTCAGTTGCAGTCGATTCGGACTCTCCGCGGAAGCACCAGCTCAGTCCGGCGGGTGTTGTCCCGGCTGGCCGACAACAGACGCTGAGGATTGTTGTATTTCGACGGTCCGGGACGAGTAGCCAAACTGCGACCGGAGATTGGGCGGAGGCGAACCGGACAGAGGGAGGGTGTACGTGCCGCAAGACCACCGGTTCAGCTGTCGGTAACTTCGCTCTGATGAGTGATTGGCGACATGATCGAATCGACTCTGCCTTGCAGGGCACTTCCAGCCGATATCGCTCAGTTGTTCTATTTTGTCGGTGGTGGCTGGGAGGATGAAGGTGTGATCGGGGAAGAGTCGGAGGATCTTCGCGCGGTGGGCAACGAGGTTGCCGCCGCCCGTCGGCAGGCAGCCAGAGCGTTGGCCAGGCTGGCGGAGATCACGATGAGGTACGCCGAGGTTCGGACCGCGTTGGACCGGCAGGACGCGGCGGTCCCGAGGGCGGGGCGGGCCAGGCCGGGTGAGTTTGTGGCCGATGAGTTGTCGCTGATGCTGCGGCAACAGCCGTACCCGGTGCGCTGCCTGATCGCCCGGTCGCGCAGACTGGCGGCAGACCTGCCCACCGTCTGGCAGGCGTTCCGCGATGGCGATCTGGACGCCGAGCAGGTGGCCGTGATCGACCGGGTGG
>DATFQP010000099.1:0-3077 GCA_035264145.1 Propionibacteriaceae bacterium | reverse complement strand
ATCCTCGCCGTCGACGACCAGCCCCAGAACCTTCGATTGCTCGACGCGGTGCTAGCTCCACGCGGCTATCTGTTGCTTACCGCGAGCTCCGGAGAGCAGGCGCTGGAGATGTTGAACAAAGGTGTTCCCGACCTGGTCCTGCTTGACATCGTGATGCCTGGCATCGATGGATACGAGGTCTGCCGGCGGATCCGCAACAATCCAGCGACCGCCTACCTCCCGGTGGTCATGATCACGGCTAGCGGTGACCAGGAGAAGATCTCCTCCATCCAGGCGGGGGCCGACGATTTCGTCAGCAAACCGTTCAATCAGGGTGAGCTGTTGGCCCGGGTCGCATCGCTAGCGAGGGTGAAGCGCTACCACGACATGATCATTCAGCAGGCGGAGGAGCTGAAGCGATGGAACGCCGAGCTGGAGTCGCGGGTCCAGGCCCAGGTGGAAGACCTGCAGCGGGTCAACCGGCTACGTCGCTTCTTGTCCCCTCAGCTCGTCGAGGTGGTGATCGACTCCGGCAACGAGGACTTCCTTCGCAGCCACCGACGAGAGATCGTAGTTGTCTTCTGCGATCTTCGCGGGTTCACATCGTTCGCCGAGTCGAGCGAGCCCGAGGAGGTCATGGGCGTGCTGCACGAGTACCACGGGGCACTGGGGGAGCTCATCTTCGCCTACGGCGGAACTTTGGAGCGCTTCACCGGTGACGGTCTGATGGTCTTCTTCAACGATCCGTTGCCGATAGATGATGCACCCGAGCGAGCCATCCGGATGTCCGTGGCCATGCGCGACCGCGTCCGGGTCCTCGCCGAAGGGTGGCGCCGGCGCGACCACGATCTGGCGTTGGGCATCGGGATCGCTCAGGGCTTTGCCACCTTGGGGCGGATCGGTTTTGAAGGACGCTTCGACTATGCCGCGATTGGAAGTGTGACCAACCTGGCCGCTCGACTGTGCGGTGCGGCTGAGCCGTGGCAGGTGCTGGCGTCCCAGCGGGTCTTTCATGCCGCCGAGCCGGTACCACATGGAAGGCATATCGGCGAGCTGACTCTCAAGGGCTTCAGCCGTCCCGTACGGGTGTTCGATGTGACCGATGTGAGCAAGCAGGACATGGCGAACGCCGAAGGACTGGCCAAATGATCATGGAGGCGCTGGAAGGCGGCCCGACGCTTTCCGACCTGGACGATGCAGCCCGACAAAGTCGGTTCGAGGCTCTTCAGGAACGGATGGCTTCGGTGTGGAAAGCGTGGAAGCTGGACCTGGAGGACGAGTCCGTGGTGATCGTGCCGTCGGTCACCATTCCCCGGACGGTCTCCGCAGGATCGGCCATCACCCAAGCGTTTGAGGAGCGGTCGCTGTTCCTGCTCTTGCTGCTGCGGCAACCCCGCCTGCGGATGATCTATGTCACGTCAATGCCGATCAACTCCAGGATTGTCGAGTACTACCTCGCTCTGCTGCCCGGCGTGATCCCGAGTCACGCACTCGCTCGTCTGACCCTCGTCTCGACTGATGACTCCTCCGATCGCCCGCTCAGTGAGAAACTGCTGGAACGTCCTCGACTACTGGCCAAGATCGCGGCCCACATCCCGAATCGCTCGCGATGTCATCTCATTCCGTACAACACGACGGCGCTCGAGCGGGACATTGCCTTGACCCTGGGCATTCCCATGTACGGCGCGGATCCACGGCTCGCCGATCTTGGAAGCAAGACCGGATGCCGCCGCCTGTTTGCCGATTGCGACGTCGTTCACCCCCTCGGCGCGGGGGATTTGCACAGTCTGGAAGAGGTGACCGATGCGATTCGCGACATGCTTGCCGTCCGCCCATCGATCAGACAGGTGATCATCAAGACCAATGAGGGCGTCTCCGGTACCGGCAACGCGCTGGTGGACTTGTTGGGAGTCGTCGACCTTCCCGAAGACAAGCAGCGTTCGGCGATCGGCACTCGGGTGCGGGCCATGCAGCTGGAGTCGCCGAAGGTGCCGCTTGAGGCGTACGTAGCCAGGTTCGAGCAGGATGGTGGCATCGTCGAGGAACGGATTGTGGGCGAGGAGCTGCGGAGCCCTAGTGTCCAACTTCGAGTACGTCCCGATGGGAGCGTGGAGCTGCTCTCAACACATGATCAGCTTCTTGGCGGCGCCAGCGGACAGAGCTATCTCGGCTGCGTGTTCCCGGCAGATCCGGAGTATTCCCGGCTGATCAGCGAACCTGCCGAGCGGATCGGCCATCGGTTGGCAGCGGCCGGCGTTCTCGGCCGCTTCGCGATCGACTTCGTGGTTGTCAAGGACCCGACCGGCGGCTGGTCGGCATACGCGATCGAACTCAACCTTCGCAAAGGTGGGACCACCCATCCGTTCTTGACGTTGCAGTTCCTCACGGATGGAAACTACGACGGCACCAGCGGGCGGTTTCTCACCCAGCAGGGTGAGGGGAAGCATCTCGTCGCCACCGATCACCTCGAGTCCGATGATCTTCGTGCGCTGTCTGTTGACGACCTGTTCGACGCGGTCGCCAGGCATGGACTGCATTTCGACCAGTCCAGCCAGACAGGCGTGGTCTTCCACATGATCAGCAGCCTCAGCGAATGCGGCCGGGTCGGGATGACTGCGGTCGGCGACACGCCGGAGCAGGCGATGGCAATCTACGATCGAGCTCAGCGAATCCTGCTCGCCGAGGCAGTCTCCGCTCGCAGGGAAAGTGCGCTGCCTCGCTAGTATTGGGGTGATGCATCGGCTGTGGTACGTGGCTTACGGAACCAACCTAAGCAGTGCCCGCTTCCGTCTCTACCTCCAAGGTGGTCGACCCGCCGGAGGTGATCGCCATCATCCTGGCTCTCGCAACCCGCTCGCTCCAAAGCGCGACGTGTCCCTGATGATCCCGGGTGGAATACGTTTTGTTGGAGAATCGTCCATTTGGGGCGGTGGCATGGCCATCTACGATGCCCGAGCGGAGGGTGAGGTCGCCGCCCGCGCCTACTTGATCACTGCCGAACAATTCGTCGACATCCTTGCCCAGGAGATGCGTCGGGAACCCGGCCTACACATCGACCTGACACCGGTCCAAGAGACCGGCTGGCACACTTTCGGCCC
>DATFQP010000098.1:0-51480 GCA_035264145.1 Propionibacteriaceae bacterium | reverse complement strand
GTTCGATAGTTTGTGCTCATGAAAGAGACTTCACCACTCGGTACCGACAGTTTTCGCCGACGCGACACACCTCGAACAGATGTTTGATTCGTTGATCGCCTTTCTCTAGCGTGTGATTCATGAGCGACCACGACGATTTCAGCCGCCACTCGACCGTGCCGAAGCGGAAGCGAGGTCGGCCTAGCGCGGCTGATGTCGCCGCCCAATTAGGCGAGACGGCGTCGGTGAGTTCTCTGCCTGACGGACCAGCGGATGAACACGGCTTGACTCCGCGTCAACGTCGGATCTTGGAGGTCATCAAAGCCGCCGTCGAGCTGCGAGGTTATCCGCCAAGTATCCGTGAGATGGGCGAGGCCGTGGGTTTGGCCAGTTCGTCCAGCGTCGCCCACCAACTTCGGGCACTCGAGCAGAAGGGCTTCCTAAGAAGGGATCCGAACCGTCCCCGAGCGTTGGAGGTTCTACTGCCTAACCAAGGCGCACAAGCGCTCCGGCCAGCTGTGCAAGCCGTCGCTCCGGTGATCGGCGGAGACGAGACCGGCATCGGCGATGCCTTCCCGGAGCCGGTGCATGTGCCTGTCGTCGGTCGGATCGCCGCCGGTGGCCCCATCCTGGCCGAGGAACGAATCGAGGACGTCTTCGCCCTTCCCCGCCAGCTGGTCGGCGAGGGCACGATGTTCTTGCTGGACGTCCGTGGCGACTCGATGATCGACGCCGCCATCTGTGACGGTGACTGGGTGGTGGTGCGCCAGCAGCCCACCGCTGAAAACGGTGACATCGTGGCCGCCCTGCTCGACGACGAGGCGACCGTCAAGACCTTCAAGCGCCGTGGCGGGCACGTCTGGTTGATGCCGCACAACCCTGCCTATGATCCAATCGATGGCGACCACGCATCCATCCTCGGCAAAGTGGTAGCGGTCCTTCGCCGCGTGTGACGCTGCGACAGTGGCCGGGTGCGCGCAATTAGTGGCACATACGGCCGAGCTCACAACGTGCTGGGTTCGGCTGTCAGAATCTGCGTGCTCAGCCGCGCCACAGCACGCAGCTTGTTGGACACATCAAGCGCGGCGACCTTGTAGGCCTCGGAGAGCGTCGGGTAATTCAGGACTGTGTCGACCAGATAGTCCACTGTGCCTCCGCAGCCCATGATCGCCTGGCCGATGTGTACGAGCTCTGTCGCGTTGGTGCCGAAGACGTGCACCCCAAGAATCTCGCGACTGTCGGCATGGACGATCAATTTCAGCATTCCGTATGAGTCGCCGATGATCTGGCCGCGGGCCAGCTCACGGTATCGCGAAATGCCGACCTCGAAAGGAATCGCCTCGCGTGTCAGCTCGCCCTCGGACTTCCCGCAGAAGGAGATCTCCGGAATTGTGTAAATGCCAATCGGCTGGAGGGCCTGCATTTCGTTCGCTGGCTCCCCGAAGGCGTACGCGGCGGCCAGTCGGCCTTGGTCCATCGACGTGGCGGCCAACGCCGGAAACCCGATGACGTCGCCGACCGCATAGATGTGCGGCATCTCGGTCTGGTATTGCCCGTTGACCACCAACCGGCCGCGTTTGTCCGCATGCAATCCGGCAAGGTCGAGGTTGAGCGCGGCGGTGTTTCCCTGCCGGCCGGCGGAGTGCATGACGACCTCCGCAGCAATCTTCTTGCCAGAGGCGAGCGTGGTGATCGTGCCCCGTCCCGCGCTCTCGACGGAAGCCACCTCCTCGCCGAGGCGAAAGGACATCGCGTGATCACGAAGATGAAACTTGAGCGACTCGACGATCTCCGGGTCGCAGAAATCCAGCATCTGGGGACGCTTCTCCACCAGCGTCACCCGAGTCCCGAGCGCGGCGAAGATGGACGCGTACTCGACTCCGATGACGCCGGCGCCCACGACAACGAGTGAATCTGGAACCTTTTCCAGGGTCAGGATCTGATCGGAGTCCAACACCCGGACGCCGTCGAAATCCACGTTCGGTGGCCGAGCGGGAACCGTGCCGGTGCCGATCACAATCTTGTCGGCTGTCAGCGTCCGATGTGAGTCTGAGCCTTCCAGATTGACCGACAGAGTGTGGGGGTCGAGGAATCCCGCCGAGCCGGCGATCAACTCGATATGGTTTCGCATCAACTGGGCCCGAATCACCTCCGTTTCTCGACCGACGACGTGTTGTTGCCGGGCCAGCAGGTCCGAGATCGTGATCTCTTCCTTGACCCGATAGCTGGCCCCGTAAAGGTCCCGCAGCTGCATGCCGGTGAGGTAGAGCACCGCCTCGCGCAAGGTCTTCGACGGGATCGTTCCGGTGTTGACGCAAACGCCACCCACCATGGTCTTGCTATCGACGACGCAAACCCGGTGACCGAGCTTCGCCGCCATGATTGCGGCCTTCTGACCGCCGGGCCCCGAGCCGATGACCGCAAGGTCGAAATCGTACGTGTGCTCCATGTTGGCTAGCGTGCCAGACGATCGTGAGCGGCGCCATGCCTCCCACTCGGCAGGTTCCTCAGGCTTGTCCAGAGAGGCGTCGCAACGCGGCGATCACGACCTCGCGCTCGCTCGTCTGCCACATCTCGGGCATCGAAGCGCGCAGATAGCTGCCGTAGCGAGCGGTGATCAGCCGGGGGTCGAGGACTGCCACAACACCGCGATCACTGAGCCGCCGGATCAACCGACCGGAGCCTTGGGCGAGTAGCAACGCAGCGTGGGTGGCCGCCACGGCGAGGAAGCCGTTGCCGCCCGCCTCGGCCACTGCGCGCTGCCGCGCCAGAGTCAGTGGCTCGTCGGGTCGGGGAAATGGAATTCGATCGATGATCACCAGCGAGCAGGTGGCACCCGGTACATCGACGCCCTGCCAGAGGGACAGCGTCCCGAACAAGCTGACCGTCTCGTCCTCGACGAACCGCCGGGTGAGTTCGGATAGCTGCGCATCGCCCTGGCAGAGAATCGTCAACTTCGGCAGCTGTTTGCGGACATGCACGGCGGCGGCCTCGGCGGCCCGCCGAGAAGAAAACAGGCCGAGCGTGCGTCCGCCTGCGGCCCACACGAGTTCAGCGATCTCCTCCAGGTACGACTTGGACAAGCCGTCCCGGCCCGGCGGGGGAAGCGACCGAGCGAGATACAGGATGCCCTGCCGCCGATAATCGAAGGGCGAACCCACATCGATCGCCCGCCACGGCTGGCGCTTGTTTGACGCGGTGTCCGCGGCGATGTCGCCCTGCACTGCTTCGGTCCGTTCGTCGGTTCGCAGACCGACGGAAGTGGCGATGGTGGTGAACTCACCGCCCAGCCGCAGGGTGGCCGAGGTGAGGACAGCCGTACGGTCGGCGAAGATGTGATCGCGCATCAGGACCGAGACGGAAAGCGGCGCGACCCGGAGCTCCCGTCCCGATCGTTCCCGGTCAGCCACCCAGATGACGTCGTGGTCCCGCATCTCGGCCATGCGCTCGGCGAGATCGAAGACCTCCTTCACGGCCGCAGCCACCTGTCGCTTCTCGAAGTCTTTGTCATCGGTGGATGTCAGGGCGCTGATGCCGGCCCTCGCCGCGTTTCGCACTGCCTCACATGCGACGAGGACACCAGATTCGGTGTCTTCCACGCGTTCCAGCGAGGATCGATCAAGGGCTTGGCGCAGTCCTTCTGCGGACTCCAACAGCTCCAGCGCCACGTCGTCGTCGACATAGGGCAACACCCGACGACCGATTCGCTCGACGAGCTGCGGACTCAGCTCGGCGGAGGCCGCGCCGGTCACCCGAGCCACCAGCTCATGGGCCTCGTCGATGATCAGCGCCCGATGCGTCGGCAGTGCGGTGCTCCCGTGCATCGCGTTGATCGCCAGCAAGGCGTGGTTGGTCACGATCAAGTCCGCGGCGCGAGCGGCATCCCGCGATTTCTCGACGAAGCATGCGTCCCCGTACGGGCAGCGCTGAGCCCCGAGACACTCCCGGACAGGGATGGAAACCTGCTGCCAGCCTCGTTCGGTATGCGGTGGAGCCGAATCGCGATCCGCGAGCGCGTCGGTGGTTGCCTGCGCTTCTGCCCATTCCCGCAGCCTGAGGACCTCCGCGCCGAGCACGGACTCGGGCGCGCTGGAGGGCGCGCTCGAGGGCATGGTGGCCGCCAGATCAGCGGCCGACAGCAACGTCTCCTGACGAGCGGTAGTCGCATCTCGAACCCGCAACAGGCATGCGTAGTTCGTCCTGCCCTTGAGGACCGCGTGGACCGGCCGCTGACCGGTGACCTGCTCGACAGCGTCGAGCGCGACGGGGATGTCCTTGTCGGCCAGCTGACTTTGCAGCGCGAGGGTGGCCGTGGCCACCACGATCCGCTCCCCGGGGTGCTGAGTGAGCCAGCTCAGCGCTGGTACGAGATAGCCGAGTGACTTCCCGGTACCCGTCCCCGCCTGAACAAGCAGATGCGTGCCCGTGTCGAAAGCGTCGGCCACTGCGTCGGCCATTTCCGCCTGACCCGAGCGTTCAGTGCCGCCGATCGCCCCCACAGCGGCCACTAGTGCCGCGCGATGAGCCGGGTCCCCCGATGTCGGCTGGCTGACATCCGCAGAATCCGGCTTGAGATCTGCGGTCACCGGCTCAGCCTAATTCGCCGCGGCGTGCAGACCATGCCGCGGCGCCGAAGGCTCGCTGTGAGCTACGACTTGGTCGATTCGACCGCGGTCACCTCATACGGAGCAAGTTCCGCTGCCAGCGCCGCATTGACACGGGCCAGCACCACAGTTCCCTCGGACGTGTGCTCATTGACGAGAAGCTCTCCCGTTCGATGAATCCGATCGAGCAGGTCACCACGTTGGTAAGGAAGCAGAACTCGGATCTCGACAGCTGGCCGCGGCAGCCGCACCTCGGTCATCGCACGCAGCTGGTCGATTCCCCAACCGGTCCGCGCCGAGATCACCGCCGCATCCCGATATGTGCTTCTCAGGGTGGTCAACTGCTCGGCAGACGCTGCGTCCATCTTGTTCAAGACGAGCAGCTCAGGCACGTGACCCGCGCCAATTTCGGCCAACACCGAACGGACTGCCTGGATTTGGCCGGCCGGGTCAGGATCCGAGGCGTCCACGACGTGCAGTAGGAGGTCTGAATCCGCCGACTCCTCCAGGGTGGAAGCAAAAGCCTCGATCAGATCGTGCGGGAGATGACGGACAAAACCCACGGTGTCGGTCAGCGTGTAGGTGCGGCCATCCGCACTGGTCGCCCGGCGAGTCGTGGGATCGAGGGTTGCGAAGAGCGCGTCCTCCACCAACACGCCGGCCCCGGTCATCCGATTGAGCAAGCTCGATTTGCCGGCGTTTGTATAGCCGACAATGGCCACCGACGGCACCTCATTGCGCCGCCGCTCGGAGCGCTTGACCTCACGCGTGGCGTCCAAGTTCCGCAGCTCAGCGCGCAGCTTGGAGATCCGACTGGAGATCCGGCGTCGGTCAGTCTCCAGCTTCGTCTCACCGGGACCGCGGCCGCCGATGCCAACGCCGCCGCCGGCGCGACCGCCGGCCTGGCGGGAGAGGTTGCCACCCCAGCCCCGGAGCCGCTGACGCAGGTACTGCAGCTGCGCCAGCTCGACCTGCGCCTTCCCTTCTGCACTTTTGGCATGAGCGGCGAAGATGTCGAGGATCAGGGCCGTGCGGTCGATGACCTTGATCTGGATCCGATCCTCGAGATTACGCAACTGGGCGGCAGCGAGCTCTCCGTCGCAGATCACGGTGTCCGCGCCAGTGGCGATGACCAGCTCCCGCAGCTCGTCCACCTTGCCCCGACCGATGTAGGTAGCAGGATCCGGGCGGGTACGCCGCTGAATCAGTCCGTCAAGTACCTGCGAACCGGCCGTCTCTGCCAGCAACTTCAGCTCGGCCAGTGAGCGCTCCGCGTCGGCTTGGCTGCCGCTCGTCCACACTCCCACCAGCACCACGCGTTCCAGCTGCAGCCGGCGGTACTCGACCTCGGTGACGTCTTGAAGCTCGGTGGACATCCCGGCCACCCGGCGAAGCGACTGCCGATCAGCGAGGTCCTGCTGAGCGCCGTGGTAGTCCCGCTGGGACATCTCCTGGGGATCGAGCCGCTCCACGAGCAACTCATCGTGTTGGTTGTCGGTGGCCACCGACCGCTCCGGATGCGCTGTCATATCCCGACCAGAGTCTCACGTTCGGCCAAAACTGTCCGCTCCATTTCTCCTGCCACCTCGTGGCCGATCAGAAGATCGAATACCCGCCGTCGACCACGACAACCTCACCCGTCATGAAGCTCGAGGCATCCGAGGCCAGGTACACCACGCTCGGGCCGAGTTCGGCCGGCGTGGCATAACGGCGCATAGGGGCGTCCTCGATCCAGTACCGGCGAAACTGCGGCTCGTCGACCGGAGCCATCTCGGTCTTGATGTATCCGGGGGCCAGGGCGTTGACGCGCACACCGTACGGTGCCCACTCCGCGGCCAGCGAACGAGTCAGCTGGTGCACGGCAGCCTTGGATGCGTTGTAGCTGGGCTGCCACTGAGGCCGGTTCACGATGAGACCGGATATCGATCCGATGTTCACGATCACCCCGCTCTGCTGTGCCACCATCACCCGACCGAACGCTTGTGCGCAGTTCCAGACGCCGTCGACATTGGTGTCCATCACATGGCGCCACTCCTGCGTGGTGATCTCGAGGGCCGCGCGATGGATGCACGTGCCCGCATTGTTGATCAACACGTCGACCCGGCCAAGCCGGTCGAGGATCTCCTGCACGGCCCGCCGGACGTGCTCAGGTTCAGTGACGTCGGCCGCCACCGCCGTCGCACTGACGCCGAGCGCCTGCAGCTCCTCGAGCACGTGTGCGGCTCCGGCAGGATCGCGGACCAGGAGCACGACATCGCTGCCGGCCTCCGCCAGGGCCCTGGCCAAGGCGCGGCCGATTCCTCGGGCGGCGCCGGTCACCACCGATACCCGGCCGGCCAGTGAGAACGCGTCAAGAACAGACATTCACCCCTCCTCGGGCAGCACGACATCGCCATGCGCGACGATCACCGCCGGGCCGGTCAGGAAAGACTGGTCTGCCGCTAATTCCACGTCCACCCGACCGCCCGGCGTCTCAACCCGGTAGGTCACGGGCAGATCCGCGGAATCACCGGTGTGAAGTCGAGCGGCGGCCGCAACGGCCACAGTGCCGGTCCCGCAGGACAGGGTCTCTCCCACCCCACGCTCGAAGACCCTCATCGCGACCGTGCGCTGGCCGCGGATGGCTGCGAACTCCATATTCACGCCGGCCGGAAACACCGCGGACGGCGACCAGCTCGGTGTCGTGTGCAATGGGAGTCCGGTCAGATCATCGGCGAAGCTCACGGCGTGCGGGTTGCCGATGTCGGCAGTCAGTGCGGCGAATTCCGCACCGTCCACAGTGCGTACGCGGACTCCTCGATCGGTCACCGTGACCGGTCCCATCGCCACCCGGATCCGGCCGTCAGGAAGCACGGTCGCCTCCTTCGGACCGGCTCGGGTGGCCACCTGGACGACAGGTCCGGTAGCCAGATCGTGCTGCAGCAGGTACCGCACGAAGACCCGTAGCCCGTTGCCGCACATCTCCGCCACTGAGCCGTCGGCATTCCGGTAGTCCATGAACCACAGATGGGGGTCGCCGTCCCAGTCCTGGACATGCCTGGCCAACATTGCCCGGAGCAGACCATCCCCGCCAATTCCACGGTGCCGGTCGCACAGGAATCGGACCTCGGGCTCACCGACCTGCATCATGGCTTCGCGATCCAGCAGCACGATGAAGTCGTTGCCCGTGCCATGCCCCTTGGCGAACGACCAGTGCCGCATGCCGCTCAGTCTTCCATGGCGCAAGTGTTCGGCAGCGGCATCGACTCAGCCGGCTCCGAAGCCTGATTTCCGCCAGCTCCGGCGAGGCCGTAGGCCGAATCGACGAGCTGCGGGTCATCCCAGCACAGCCAGTGAATACGCGGATCTTTCCGGAACCATGCGTCCTGTCGGCGGGCGAACCGCCGAGTCGCGAGGATCGTCTGTTCCTCGGCCTCAGCCTCGCTGATGGAATTCGCCAAGAAATCGAGCACCTGCCGGTAGCCGAGGGCCCGGGAAGCCGTCCGCCCTCGGCGAAGCCCGGCCTGCTCCAGCCGTCGCACCTCGTCAACCAAGCCGGCCCGCCACATTCGATGAACTCGGGCCGCCACCCGGCGATCCAATGCCTCCCGGTCGATGGCCAAGCCGATCTGAACGACCCCCGGCAGCAGGTACGAGTACGCCGGAAGGGTGGCGGCGTACGGGCGACCGGTCAGTGTGCCAACCTCCAGGGCTCGGACGATCCGGCGGCCATTGCCCGGCTCGATGGTTGCGGCGGCAGCTGGGTCGACGGCCGCCAGCCTGCGGTGCAGCGATTTGGCGCCGATCCGTTCCATCTCGGCCTCCAGCTCCGCCCGAAGAGCCGGGTCGGTACCCGGGAACTCGAAGTCGTCCACGATTGCTCGGACGTACAGTGCCGAGCCGCCGACGACGATGGGCACCACGTTGCGAGTGCAGCACTCGGTGATCGCATCCCGGGCGAGCCGCTGAAAGTCGGCCACCGTTGATGTTTCGGTCACGTCGAGGACATCGATCAGGTGGTGCCGTACCCCACGACGCTCGACGACGGACGGCTTGGCCGTACCGATGTCCATGCCCCGATAGAGCAACATCGAGTCGGCATTGATCACTTCGGCACGCCGACCAGCTGCCGCGAAGCGCAGCGCCAGCTCGACCGCGAGCGACGATTTGCCCGCCGCAGTCGCTCCTACCAACACCACCGTCACAGCAGCGAGTCTCCCGCGATCCGCAAGGAATCAGCCCGAAGAGCCCGTCAGGGCATTGGTTCGACCTGCCGGTAATGTGCCATGTTGGCCGCAACGGTCGCATCAACGACGGACGGCGGGGCGTCCTCGCGAGAGGAGAGTAGGCACATGGGAATCTTCGACAAGGCCAAAGACGCGCTCGGCGACAACCCGGACAAGGTCGAGAATGCTATCGACAACCCCGCTGACTTCCTGAACGACCGCACCAGCGGGGGTCACACCGACCAGATCAGCTCGGGCGCCGACCTCGCCAAGGACAGGGTGGCCGACTACTTCGGATCACCTGACGAGGCTGAATCCGCGAATCCGACCCCCATCGCACCGCCAGCCGGCTCACCCGAACCGCCTGACTGACTAGAACCGCCCGGCTGACTGTTGACCGGGATCATGGCTGGGAGAGGGCCAGCTGGAGCTGCGCCCCGACTCAGTCAAGCGACGCCGATGTTGTCCACAGCTGCGGCCCGGGTGCCGCAATCCGCGACATCCAGGCTGATGGCACTCTAGCGCCTCGTCACCGCGGGCAGGAACACTGCCTCAGCAGCACGTCTAGCCGCAGGCCTGCGCCGGAGGACTCCAGGCGGGCATCCCGCGAGTGGGCAGACCGAGGGGAATGGGGCGCCGATATCGATCAGCCGCCCTGAGGCGCTCCTCCCACGCATTCCCGCCAGGCGTCCGACGCAGGTTGAGCAGTCCGCCGTCGGCCGTGAGGTGGTGCGGCGCCGCGTAGGTGAGGACGACCTCAGCGATGTCCCCGGGACGTGGTCGCGCAATGTCTTCCTGAGGCACGGTCACGTGCACCAGCCGGTTGTCCCGGGCACGGCCCGACATTCGCGATGTCGCACTGTCCTTGCGACCCTCGCCGTCGGCGAACATGACTTCGACCCGCCGCCCGACCTGGCTGAGGTTCTCCCGCCAGGCAGTTTCGTTCACCAGATCCACCAGCCGTTCGTACCGCTCCTGGACCACTGGCTTGGGCACCTGTCCCGCCATCGTGGCCGCCGGCGTGCCGTGGCGGATCGAGTACTGAAACGTGAACGCCGCGGAGAAACGCGCCGTCCGGACCACGTTCAGCGTCGCCTGAAAGTCCTGCTCCGTCTCGCCGGGGAACCCGACGATGATGTCGGTGGTGATCGCCGCCTCCGGCATCGCCGTTCGAACCCGGTCGAGGATGGCGAGATAGCGCTCACTGCGGTAGGAGCGCCTCATGACTTTCAAAATCGCATCGGAACCGGACTGCAGCGGCATGTGCAAGGAGGGCATGACGTTCGGGGTCTCCGCCATTGCGGTGATCACGTCGTCGGTGAAGTCCTTGGGATGCGGCGAGGTGAATCGCACCCGCTCCAAGCCATCGATGCTTCCACACGCCCGAAGCAGCTTGGCGAACGCGCCACGGTCACGAAACTCCAGGCCGTAGGCGTTGACATTCTGGCCCAGCAGGGTCACCTCCTGGACGCCACTGGCGACCAGGGCTTCGATCTCCGCCAAAATCTCTCCGGGGCGCCGATCCGTCTGCCTGCCACGGAGGGCCGGCACGATGCAGAAGGTGCAGGTGTTACTGCAACCGACGCTGATCGACACCCAGGCGGCGTACGGAGATTCGCGCCGGGTCGGCAGGTTGGAAGGGAAGGTCTCGAGCGCCTCAACGATTTCGACCTGCGCCTCACGCTCGACCCTCGCCCGCTCCAGCAGGATGGGAAGCGAGCCAAGATTGTGGGTGCCGAAAACCACATCGACCCACGGCGCGCGGCGGACGATCTCGCTGCGGTCTTTCTGCGCTAGGCAACCGCCGACCGCAATCTGCATGCCAGGCCTGGCCTTCTTCGCCGGCCGCAGGTTCCCGAGACTGCCGTACAGGCGGTTATCGGCGTTCTCCCGTACCGCACAGGTGTTGAAGACGACCACATCGGCTGTCATGTCGTCGGTCGCCGGCACATAGCCTGCGCCTTCGAGCAGGCCGGCGAGCCGCTCGGAATCATGCACGTTCATCTGGCACCCGTGGGTCCGGATCTGGTACGTGCGACCGAGGGCGGTAACGGGCGGGACCGTCGCGGATGCATCGGCGTTCATGGCGGACCCAGCCTAATCGGGTCAGCAGCTGGGGCGTGCGGAGCTAAAAGCTCCGGCTGGAAACAGACTTCACTCGCTCCTGGGTTGGTGGTGCAGGAGCTCGGCTGGGATGAGGATGTCGACAACGAGGTACGGGGAATGATCGAGGACTCGATCGACGGCGAGTTGATCGAGGAAGCAGCACAGGCGGTCGCCTTGGAGCACGCCATCAATGACCAGTGCGCGTCGCTTCGCGTCATCCACTCACTGACCATCGGCGAACCGATCGTTCGAAACGCTTGAACCAACATTGGCCCCGCTGCGTAAGGACTGTGTGAAACGCTAACGCAAGGAGTAGACGAGGGCCGCTGGTGTCGCGGGGCAGCGTGGTGCACGAGCACGTACAACGGCGCGAGAAGGCGTCGGAGGCCGGTTCTGCCTATCTCGGTTTCCGGCGTCGGTTCGCGCATTCCGTATGCGCAACACGATCTCCCAGCGGAGACTAAGCCGATGTCCACGATGTCCTTGACCGACGTGCTGTTCGAACGCCGGTAACCGCACGTCGGAATCATGGTGGGAATCGCACGCTTTGAGGGCGCCCGGCAGCACATTTCGGTACGTACGTCAAGAGGGAGGCAGCGCTGGCAGTCGAGAACTCACGCGAGCAGATCGCGACCGCTAAAGAGTTCCAAAACCGGGACGAGTGGGAGCGTAAGGCAACCCACATCGAGTCGTCAAGGAGCCTTACTGGTAAGTCGAGTCAGACGTTGTCCAGTTCATACGATGTCGGTAATGGGTCAGCTCAGTCGGGGGTCGATTCCTGATGACTCGTTTGGTCATTACCATTTTCAGAGGACGCGAGTGAATGGTAAAGGTACATGTCAAGGATGCGCGACATTCGCCGAGAGGAGTACATCGACTTCCTGCCTAGCGCTAGTTCGCTGAACTAGGGCAAACGACCCCCACAAGTGGGCGCACTCATCAGTGCCTGATGCACGACGGCATCAGGCACGTCTTGCGGTCGGTGAGGTGGGTCCAACAATGTCACTGACTGTCTTTCTGGTGTTCGGGGTGCGCCAGTACGGAGGAGCAGCAGACTCCCCTGCTGTAGAAAACGGAGGCAAAGGTGCCCATCATTTCGACGCCCCAGGATTTCAACGAGGAGGAGCTCTACGTCGATCTTCAGCCGACGTTCGGGCACCCGCTGTTCCTCAAGTGTGAAGGCTTCAACTTCGCTGGGTCGATCAAGCTGAAAGCCGCGACCGAGATGGTGGAGGCG
Source organism: Propionibacteriaceae bacterium (assembly GCA_035264145.1). GTDB lineage: Bacteria > Actinomycetota > Actinomycetes > Propionibacteriales > Propionibacteriaceae > Microlunatus. The sequence continues at coordinate 39,349 of DATFQP010000098.1, read as the reverse complement.
GCCGAGCGGGACGGAGTCCTGACGCCCCAGTCGGTCCTGGTCGAGTCCTCGTCAGGGAATCTGGGCGTTGCGCTGAGCATGATCGCAGCGAGCAAAGGCTACCGGTTCCTATGCGTCACTGACTCTCGCTGCAACCTGTCGACCAAAGGACTGATGCAGGCGTTCGGTAGTCACGTCCACGTCATTACAGAGCCGGATGCCGCCAGCGGTTTCCTTGGCGCGCGGATCAGCTACGTCCGAGCGCTGTGCGCATCCGACGACCGATACGTATGGCTGAACCAGTACTGCAATCCGCAGAACTGGAAGGCGCACTACCGCATAACGGCGCCGGCGATCGCCCGCCAGTTTCCGCAGCTCGACTTGCTGTTCGTTGGTGCCGGGACGTGCGGGACCCTGATGGGCTGCGCACGGTACTTCCGGGAATGGGACCGGCCGGTCCGGGTCGTAGCAGTGGACAGCGTGGGCTCGGTGACCTTTGGCGGTGCCCCGGGACGCCGGATGATTCCAGGGCTTGGCACGAGCGTCAGTCCCCCCATGCTCGACGAGTCCTACGTGGACGACGTCGTGCGTGTCGAGGAGGCGGACACTATCCGTGCCTGCCATCGATTGGCAGGCCGGGGATTCCTCTTCGGCGGCTCCACGGGCACAGTGGTCAGCGGCGCGTTGGGCTGGTTGTCCGTCAATGGCAGGGAAGACCTTACCGCGGTCGCTATCGCTCCAGACTTCGGCGAGCGCTATCTCGACACCGTCTACCACGCTAACTGGGTGCACGATCTGTACGGCGAGGATGTGCTCCGCTCCGATGAGCTGAGCACCGCCTCGGGATCCGCCCGAACCGCCCACCGAAACGGCCAGCTTCCACGCTGATGACATGACTTGCCGAGCAGTCTCGAAGTCGTCGAGTCCTTGTTCAAGGATGCTTACATGACCCAAGAAGCTCTAGGTGCCTTGACAGCCGGCCTAACTGATTCGCCCACTACGACACAGGGCGTGGCCACTTGCTCGGAGTCGCGCACCGAGAGCACCTTCGCCGAGATCTTGGCTGACGTCGTGCGTGTAGAGCGGGTGTCGGTCGACAGCAACTTCTTCGACGATCTGGGTGCGGACTCGATGGTGATGGCCCAGTTCTGCGCCCGGGTCAGAAAGCGGCCAGACCTGCCGTCGGTATCGATCAAGGACGTTTACCAACACCGCACGATCAGAAGCCTGGCCGCGGCACTGGCGGATACCGCACCTGTTCCTCTCGAGCGGGTCCTCGCCGACGTGCTCACTGATGTCGTGCGCGCAGAGCGGGTGTCGATCGACGACAATTTCTTCGACGACCTGGGCGCGGACTCGATGGTGATGGCCCAGTTCTGCGCCCGGATCAGAAAGCGGCCAGACCTGCCATCGGTATCGATCAAGGACGTTTACCAACACCCCACGATCAGAAGCCTGGCCACGGCACTGGCGGAGGCGACGCCTGTTCCTGTCGAGTCGCCGGCTCCGACCTCTGTCGAGGTGGCGGGACCGGCGGGAACGCCGCACTTCGTCCTCTGTGGGGCCCTTCAGCTCCTGATCTTCCTCGCATATTCTTACCTCGCCGCGCTGGTCATCGCCCAAGGCTACGAGTGGATTTCGGCGGGCTCAGGTGTGCTTGACATCTATCTCCGGTCGGTCGTCTCCGGCTTCGCGGTGTTCCTCTTCCTCTTCACCGTCCCGATCCTGGCGAAGTGGATTCTCATCGGTCGATGGAAGCCCCAGCAGATCCGCATCTGGAGCCTGGCGTACGTGCGCTTCTGGGTTGTCAAGACTCTGGTCCGGCGGAACCCAATTGCCCTGTTCACCGGTTCGCCGCTGTTCACGCTCTACCTGCGGGCACTGGGCGCGAAGGTCGGGCGCGGCGTTGTGATCTTCTCGACGCACATGCCTATCTGCACCGACCTGCTGACCATCGGCGATGGCACGGTCATTCGCAAGGACGCCTTCGTCAACGGTTATCGAGCACATGCCGGATTCATCCACGTGGGCCCAATCACCATTGGGAAAAACGCGGTGATTAGCGAGGCGACGGTTATCGACATCGAGACCTCGATGGGCGACGGGAGCCAGCTCGGCCACGCTTCCTCGCTGCATCCCGGGCAGGCCGTGCCCGACGGCCAGCACTGGCACGGGACACCGGGGCAGCAGACCTTGGACGAGTTCCTAGCGGTCGATCCGGCTCCGTGCAGCGCCTTACGGAGGGCCGCCTACGCCATCCTGCAACTGCTGACCCTGCTCCTGGTATACCTCCCGCTGGGAATCGGCGGCGTCATGATGTTGCTGGCCGCAGTCCCCAGACTGAGCGAGCTAATGGGCGAGGGGACAGCTGCTTTCACCAGCTGGACGTTCTATCGCGACGCCCTGGCTGTCTCCTTTGTGCTGTACTTCGGCACGGTGATCGCTGGCATTCTCATCGTGATGACCGTCCCACACCTGCTCAACCTCGCGATAACCCCCGACAAGGTTTACCGACTGTACGGCTTCCACTACGGGGTCCACCGGTGGATCGTGCGCTTCTCCAATGCCAAGTTCTTGAGCAATCTCGTCGGCGACACCTCGTGGATCGTGTACTACCTGCGTGGCATCGGGTACGACCTCGGGAAGATCGTACAGACGGGGGCGAATTTCGGCGGCAATGTCAAGCACGAGAGCCCGTACCTCAGCTCCATCGGCAGCGGAACGATGGTCGCCGACGCGCTGTCGATGTTGAACGCTCAATTCTCGAGCACATCTTTCCGACTCTCGAGAGCCGCCATAGGGGCACGGAATTTCCTCGGGAACGGCATCGCCTACCCGTCGCAAGGCAGGACCGGCGACAACTGCCTACTCGCGACCAAGGTCATGGTGCCCATCAGCGGGCCGATCCGGGAGAATGTCGGGCTGCTGGGCTCTCCGCCCTTCGAGATCCCGCGGTCGGTCGAGCGTGACAGCACTTTCGACCACCTGAGGACCGGTGACGAGTTCGGCCGCCGCCTCGCCGCCAAGAACAGGCACAACCTCGTCAGCATCGTGTGGTGCCTGTTCGCGCGGTGGATGTTCGTCTTCCTGCTCACTGTGCTGATGGGCATCGCCGGGGACCTCTACGCCTCCATGGGGGCGGCGGCGATCGCGTCCGAACTCGTGCTCTCCACGGTATTCGGTGTCGCCTACTGGGTCCTGGTCGAACGGATCGTGACCGGATTCAAGCCCCTGCCCGTGCTGTTCTGCTCGCTCTACCAGCCCGCGATGTGGCGCCATGAACGGTACTGGAAGGTGCCATCAACCGCGATTCTCACAGTTTTCGCCGGCACGCCGTTCATCAACGTGGTCCTGCGGGGACTTGGCACCCGGGTCGGCCGCCGGGTTTTCAACGACGGCTGCGGTATCCCGGAGCGGTCGCTGGTGACTATCGGCGACGACTGCGTACTCAACGAAATGAGCACGATCCAGTGCCACTCGCAAGAGGACGCCACCTTCAAGACGGATTACTCCACCCTCGGCTCCGACGTCACCCTCGGGACGAATTCGCACGTCCACTATGGCGTGACCATCGGCGATGGCGCCGAGCTCACCACCGACTGCTTCCTGATCAAGGGCGAGCAGGTCCCGGCCGGCGCCCGGTGGGGCGGAAACCCGGCCCGGGAGCTGCAGTCCCCGGCCGCGCTCACGGTTCGGCAACGCCGCGACGAGGTTGATGCAGTTGCTGGCGGCTCCGAGGAGGCTGACGGCGAGAGGGTCGACGCAGTTGCTGCAGTCACCGAGAAGACAGACATAACTCCCACCGGCCCAGACGATGCCGCCACGGTAGAGACAGCCCCCGTGGGTGCGGTACTCAGCGGAGGTCTGCACCCTGCTCAACTGCCGGAGCAGGAGGTTCATGGACCTGTGCCGGTTCAGAATCCTGCGGATAAGAAACGCTTCGGATCTCTGGCCCTAGCCGCCACCACCTTGGCCGCGCTGCTTCTCGGCGCGTTGTTCTTTCGCGAATCAAGATGGGGGCGGCGTGACGGCGCAACCCGTCGTTACGGTGACGGCGACCGTGACAATGCCGATGGGCACGTCGCCGAGTGGGCGCTCAGATGAATCGACGGATACCGGAAGAAACGAGTCGACCATCCAGCTGGAGGACTTGGCCGCATCGGCCTGGCCCTTCGAAGCCATTCGAATCCAAGGTACGTACCGCGCTGGGACAGGCACCTTTCTGCGGGTGCAGCGCTGGGAGGGAGGCAAGTGGCTGGATTTCCCGTTACCCACGAAGACGACCAGTCGGGCCAGTTCATGACCCAGGCTGAGTTCGGGCAGCCGGGTCGTTACCGGCTTCGCGTGCGGGACCCGACTCCGGCGTGACGTCCAAACCCTTTGTGGTGGTGATCGAGGGCTGAGCACGCGGCTGGGACGACGTACTGGCAGCACGAGGCAGCCCTATCCAACGGTGATATGAGGAACGGATTGATGGAAGTTCAGTTGCAGGCCGACCGGGAATTCTGGCGTGCTGCGCTCGTGGCGGGTGGATTCACCGCTATCCCACGCTGGACCCTTGATCCGTTGGCTGGCACAGCCGAGCACGAAGCGAATATCCCTGACGGCCTCGTTGCGACGTTGCGCCGGCTGGCCGACGAGCTGGCCGTCCCCCTCAGTTCAGTGCTGTTGGCTGCGCACGCCAAGGTTCTCGCCGCACTGTCCGGGGAAGGTGAAGTCGCGACGGGCTACGTCGGCCCGCAAGGCGGCCAACCACTGCTCTGCCGGATCACGACCGAACCCAACTCATGGCGGACGTTGCTTTTGGCCACTCATCGAGCCGAGTCAGAACTGCTGGCGCACAGTGACTTCCCGGTCGATGTTCTCAGGCGCGACCTGGGCCTCACGGAACCGTCCTTCGAGACAGTGCTCGATCCGACCGGCAACGACGGAACTCTTTCCGAGGACACGGTGCTGTGGGTGGGCACCTCGAGCGACGACGACCGGCTCGCCCTGAGACTGCGGTACGGAACCGACGTGCTCGATGCAGACTCCGCCGCCAGGATCGCCGGGTATCACCTCACAGCGCTGGAGCTGATGGCTGCCGATCTGGATGCCGAGCACCGACGGCAGAGTCTGCTCTCCGCGAGTGAACTGTGCTTCCAGCTCGAAGGACTCGCCGGACCGAAGCGGGACCTACCGGACTGCCGGTTCCACGAGCTGTTCGAGCGGCAGGTGGAGGCTCACCCTGAGACTGTCGCAGCCGTGCATGGTGCTCAGCAGCTGACCTACCGGGAACTCAACGGCCGTGCCAACCGATTAGGTCGAGCCCTGTTGGCGCAAGGACTGCGGCGCGAAGGCGTTGTCGCGGTGGTGACGGAGCGCAATCTGGATTGGCTGATCGCCGTCCTCGCGGTGTTCAAGGCCGGTGGCGTGTACCTGCCGATCGAGCCGCACTTCCCGGCCGATCGCATCGCGACCATGCTTTCCCGTGCCGACTGCAGGCTCGTACTGACTGAACCCGGCAGCACAACCACGCTGGATCCAGCCCTCGACTCCGTACCCGAGGTACGAAAGCTACACATCGACGACGGATACAGCGACGGCCATGCCGACGGCGATTTGGGTGTCCGCGTAGGGCCGGATCAGCTCGCGTACATCTACTTTACTTCTGGCTCGACCGGTGAGCCGAAGGGTGCGATGTGCGAGCATGCCGGCCTGCTCAACCACCTGTTCGCCAAGATCGACGACCTGGGGATCGGCGCAGATCAGGTGGTGGCCCAGACCGCACCGCAGTGCTTCGACATCTCGCTGTGGCAGCTGGTTTCCGCACTGCTGGTCGGCGGCCGGACATTGCTAGTTGAGCAGGAGGTGATCCTGGACGTCCCGAGGTTCGTTGAGACGATCGTCGGCGGACGGGTCGCGGTCCTACAGGTCGTTCCCTCGTACCTCGAGGTCGTCTTGGCCTCCCTGGACCGCAACCCTCGGCCGTTACCTGACCTCCGCTGCGTTTCAGTTACCGGCGAGGCGCTGAAGAGAGAGCTGGCCCAACGCTGGTTCGCGTCACAGCCCGGGATCAAACTCGTTAACGCGTACGGACTGACCGAGACATCGGACGATACCAACCACGAGGTCATGGACAGGGTCCCCGACTCCGACCGGATCCCACTCGGTCGCCCCATCAACAACGTGGCCATCCATGTCGTCGACGAGCACTTGGCATTGGTGCCACTCGGCGCGCCGGGTGAGATCGTCTTCTCCGGGGTCTGCGTCGGCCGCGGATATATCAACGACCCCGAACGCACCCAGGCGGCGTTCCTGGCTGACCCCGACCGCCCCGACCGGCGCCGGTACCGAAGCGGCGACCGCGGCCGCTGGCGGCCCGACGGCAAGCTAGAATTTCTTGGCCGTCGGGACTCCCAACTGAAGATCCGCGGTTTCCGGATCGAGATCGGCGAGATCGAGAACACGCTGCTGCGTATGCCCGGTGTCCGCGACGGCGCGGTGGTAGTCGCCGAGAGCGCCGACCAGAGCAAACACCTGGTGGCCTTCTACAGCGGGCCGCGACAGCTCGACGACGGCTGGCTGCGGAAACGGCTGGGCGAGTCGCTTCCGGAATACATGATCCCGTCGGCATTTCACTGGCGCGAGCGCCTGCCGTTGACGGCCAACGGCAAGACGGACAGGAAGACGCTGACCGCTCTTGCCGCCCAACTCGCCGCGGTGGAGGACCGCTACGACGCGCCCGCGACATCGACCGAACGGCGCTTGGCTGCCGCTTGGGCCACGGTGCTCGGCATCCCACCGGAGCAGATAAGCCGCGGCGACCACTTCTTCGACCGGGGTGGCACGTCACTGTCAGCGGTGAAGCTCGCGATAACCCTCGACCGGGCGGTGTCCCTCAAGGAGCTCACCCGGCATCCGATCCTCGCTGACCTGGCGGCTGTCATGGAGGGCAGATCCGACGGGCAGTCCGAACTGCTGCAGGCACTGTCGGGATCGAATGGCGGGCAGACCGGCGCCCTCGTGTGCTTTCCGTACGCCGGCGGCAACGCTGTGAACTTCCAACCAATGGCGAGAGTGCTGCACGACAGCGGTCTCACTGTGTATGCCGTCGAGCTACCGGGTCATGACGTCGGCGCCACCAGCGAGTCGTTCGCACCGCTGGACCAAGTGGTTGACCGGGTGGTCGCCGAGATCTCCGCGCGCGGTCTGACGGACGTCCTGCTCTGGGGCCACTCCTCCGGCGCTGCCCTCGCCGTCGAGACGGCCCGGCGCCTGCAGCGGGCCGGAACCACGGTCTCAGGGGTATTCCTCGGCGCGCAGCTGCTCGGTAGCGCGGTGTGCCGGCGCGCCGCCGTCACGGAGCTCAGCGACCGCAGCAACGCCGAGATCTCCGCGCGGCTCGGCGCCGACGGCGGCTACACCCAGCTCGGTGAGCTGGACGCAGAACGTGCCGAGCATGTCGGTGCCGCGTACCGCCACGACTGCATATCTGCGCACCGCTATTTCGCCGAGGTCATGGACAACCCCCCGCAGGAACGGCTGTCCGCTCCGGTCACCGTGGTGGTCGCTGCAGATGACTCTGCCACGGCGGAGTTTCCGGCACGCCACCGCGACTGGGAGCTGCTGGCCGAACACGTCGAGCTGTACGAGCTGATCGACGGCGGTCACTACTTCCCGCGGACCCGTCCCGTCGAGGCCGGGCAGGCCGTCCTGCAGTCCGTCCGTATGTTGGCTTCCCCATGACTAGCACACAGAAAGGAGCTGAGATGTCGTCGTCACCGCAGGTGTCACTGCTCGACGTGGACCTGGAGCCTGGCAAGCCTCCGATGCTCCGGGCCGAGGCCACCGGCGACGCCCCCGGCTGGGCGGCCGAGCATAGGGACGGGTTGCGCGCCGTCGTGGCGGAGCACGGCGCGGTTCTGGTCCGTGGCCTCGGGCTGGGCAGCGCAGCCGAGATCAGCGAAGTCTTCCAGGGGCTGGCAACAACACTGATGTCGGAGAAGGAGGCCTTCGCTGCCCGGCGGGTTTACGCCGACGGGGTGTACTCCTCGGCGACCTGGCCGGCAAACCAAGCGATGTGCATGCACCACGAGCTGAGCTACCGGCTCGAGGTCCCCAGCTTGCTGCTGTTCGCCTGCCTCAGCGCTCCCACCGGCGGCGGTGCCACCGCGGTGTCCGACTCGCCGACCGTGCTGGACGCGCTGCCCAAGGACCTGACCGAACGGTTCGAGCGGGACGGCTGGCTGCTCGCCCGCAGCTACAACGACGAGATCGGGGCCACCCTGGCGGAAGCGTTCGGGACCGAAGACCGCGGCGCCATCGAAAGCTACTGCAATACCAACGCGATCGAGTTTGCGTGGCAACCCGACGGCGGACTACGGACCCGGCAACGGCGGAGGGCCGTGGTGCGGCACCCGATGACCGGTCAGCGCTGCTTCTTCAATCAGGTCGCATTTCTGAACGAGTGGACAATCGCCGCCGAGATCCGCGAGTACCTGGTGGACGTATACGGTGCCGACGGCCTGCCGTTCAACACCAGGTTCGGCACCGGCCAGCCGCTCACTGAGGAGATGGTGGAACAGATCAACGCGGTGTACGAGGACAGAACCGTGCGGCAGTCCTGGCAGGCAGGTGACCTGATGCTGGTCGACAACATCCGCACTGCGCACAGCAGGGAGGCCTACGAGGGGCCGCGCGAGATCCTCGTCGGTATGGCCGACCCGGTACGACTTTCCGACGCGTCACCAACCGATGAGGTGATGGCGGGATGACCACTATGCGTTCCGCTGCGACATCGCGGGAGTGGGCCGAGCGACCACCGGTGCCACGGTTCGCGGTGATCTCCGGCGCCCAGGTCCAGCGCGTGCTGGAGGGCCGCGAGAAGGAGATCGTGGAGTTGGTCGAGACCACGTACCGGCTGCACGGCGCCGGAGCATCAGTGAACCCGCCGTCATACTTCCTGCGATTCCCCGATCGCCCTGCGGCCCGGATCATCGCGCTGCCGGCCTCCATCGGCGGGCAGATGCGTGTGGACGGCCTCAAGTGGATTTCCAGTTTCCCGGAGAACGTGGCCGCCGGCGTCCCGAGGGCATCTGGAGTGCTGATCCTCAACGACCCCGACACCGGGTACCCGTTCGCCTGCCTGGAGGCATCGATCGTCAGTGCCACCAGAACGGCCGCATCGGCGGTATTAGCCGCTGACCGGCTCAGCGGGGACCGCGGCCGACCGGCCCGTGTGGGGTTCGTCGGGGTGGGCCTGATAGCGCGCTACATCCACACGTTCCTGGCTGGCACCGGTTGGTCGTTCGACGAGATAGGCATGCACGACCTGTCCGCAGCCAGCGCCGCGGGCTTCCGCGGCTATCTTGAACAGTCGGGCACCGCCGGCCGAATCACCGTGCACGACAGCGCCGAAAGGTTGATCCGTTCCAGCGACCTGATCGTCTTCGCCACCGTCGCCGCTCAGCCACATGTCACGGACCTGTCATGGTTTGAACACAATCCGTTGGTTTTGCACGTGTCGCTGCGCGACCTCGCGCCAGAGATTCTGCTCGCCTCGACCAACGTCGTCGACGACATAGAGCACTGCCTGAAGGCCAACACGTCACCGCATCTGGCCGAGCAGCTCACGGGCAACCGGGACTTCCTGCTCGGCACGTTGGACGACGTGATGGCCGAACGGGTGACCGTGCCGGCGGATCGGCCGTTGGTCTTCTCACCCTTCGGCCTCGGAGTGCTTGACCTGGTGGTCGGTAAGTACGTCTACGACAGGGTGGTTTCATCCGGCGACTTGCACGTCATCGACGACTTCTTCCATGAGCTGCGCCGGTACGGCTGAGCAGAAGCGCTGTTGCCGAGACGAGGCAAAGGTGCAGGCACTTCACCCTTGGTCGGCATCATGCTGGGGATGATCCTCCCGGCTGACGTGGAGAGCGAGGAGTGCTTCGGCGAGGGACCCGGCGGGGTCCTCTTCCCGGAGGAGAAGGAGATCATTGCTCAGGCCGTAGCGGCACGACGGCGTGAGTTCGCCGCGGTGAGGAGCTGTGCGCGAGCATGCCTGGGGCGGCTGGGTTACGCGCCGGCTCCGATTCTGCCTGGCGTCGGCGGTGCACCGACGTGGCCGGCCGGGGTGCTGGGCAGCATGACTCACTGCGCCGGTTATGCCGCCGCCGCAGTCGGTCTCGTCTCACGGGTATCCGCCATCGGCATCGACGCCGAGCCCGACGCACCGCTTCCCGATGGCGTCCTGGACCTTGTAGCGACACCTGCTGAGCGGGATCGCCTTGCCATGACTCAGCTGGAGCGTGACAGCCCGAGCTGGGACCGGTTGCTGTTCAGCGCCAAGGAGGCACTGTACAAAGCATGGTTCCCTCTAGTCGGGGAGTGGCTCGACGCCCAGGAAGCCGAGATCGCCTTCGACCCGAAGGACGGGACCTTCGCGGCCGTGCTGTCACGCGATGGTCTGATAGTCAAGGGCCGCCAGGTCCGCTGCCTTCACGGACGCTGGATCCGGCAGCAAGGGATCTTTGTGACTGCTGTCGTCGTGGGCTCAGCGTGAACCGCTGCCTCGGGCCAGTGGGCGGGGGTGGAGCCTGCCGGCCCCAGCGCTGAGGAACCGAGCCCGAGCGCTCCGGGAGCAGCCGGGCCGTTGAGTCAGCGCAGTTGGTCAGTGGATGTGGCGAAGTGGGCGACCGTGCCGGCAATTGCCCGCAGGTAGTGATCGAGCACATCCCGGTTGACGTTGTCGATGCGGTCACAAGCCTCGTGGAAGCAGCGGTCATAGACTTCGCCGGCCTGTCCCCCCCATGCTGTTGCCTGGCTGCGCGTCTTCTCCTCTTCGTCACCGTTCTCAGCTCCGCCTACCGGGATGCCAGCCTCGATGAACGGTGCTTCGTCGTCACCGACGAACTCGATGATCTCCGGGTTGGTCACGCCGGTCTTTGCCAGCTGGTCGGCGAGCACCCCCGCGATCGTGGCCGACCCCGGAGGGCCTGCTTCCTCTTCGTCGCTGCCTTTGCCGCCCTGGACGAGGTAACCGCCGTTGGGGGAGGCTACCATGTCCACGTTCAGATACAGTTTGATCTTGTTGCGGTCGTCGGCGGACAGGCCCTCCACGTAGCCGGTTGAGCCCTGGCCGTCGTCCTCCTCATGGCCGAAGAACGCGAATCGCACCGTGTTCTGTACCGACGGGTCGGAGCGGAGCTGGGTGGCGATCTCCAGCAGGGTTGCCACGCCGGAGCCGTCATCGACGATGCCCGGGCCGTCGGTGACCGAGTCGAGGTGGGCCCCGATCATCACGACTTGGCCGGGGTCTCCGGTGCGGGTTTGCGCGATGACGTTGCGCCCGGAGCCGCTCGCGCCATCGCCGTCCTCTCCGGACACATCATAGGTGGGGGTGCTAGCCTCGAACCCCGCGTCGCGCAGCACACCGACTACGTACTCAACGCTGGCGTCGTAGCCAGGGGTCCCGGCCGCCCGGTTGCCGCCGTGCTCGTCGGCGATTTTCTGCAATGCCCGAAGGTGCTTTAGAGCCCTGGCATCGCTCACCTGACCGGACAGTTGCTGCACCGAAGGCCGGTCAGGCGCGGTGACCTTGGATCTCGGCGACGACTGCGACGTGGTGGCCTTCGAGTTCGGCGGCGACTGCGAAGCGGTGTCGGAGCCCGGTAGCGACTGCGGAGCGGTGGGCGGCGATTCAACTGCTACAGAACCGCAGGCCACGGTCGCAAGAGTGACCGAAATCCACACGCATGCGAGTCTGATAGGCGACGCCATCAGCCCCACGGTCGAATTCAACACGAGCACCTCCGTAGCGTTGCCTGCTTGAGCATGTGACGAGTCGGGGCACCGGCCGCCACCGTCACAGGGCTCAGCCGAGCCTGCGCTTGAGGCTGCGTCGGGCGCCGCTTATATCCTGACTAACCCTGGCGTTCGTTGTGAAGTTCTCTTTTCTGTGACCGGCGATCATGGTTTGCCTGAGTGCTCCGGCCAGCGTGTACGCCAGCTGCACGATCAGCGACGAAGTCCCACAGACCATCAGATCGAGACTGCCGCCACCCACCGCGAGGCAAAGCTGCCACTTGGTCCGCGAATGGCCGACCACCGCTCCGACTCCTGCGCAAGACCGGTGAGCGGAAGCGGACGATGGGCACGCAGAAATCTCTCGCCCGTGGGAGCTTCGTTCCGGGCCTGACCGCACCCCGCTAGAGTGCGATCGTGGTCTTCCCCACCGGCGCCCAATACGAGATCCGCTCGGAGGACTGCGCAGTCGTGATCACGGAGTTGGGTGCCACCCTGCGAAGCGTGCAGATCGGCGGCCGCGACATCGTCCACGGCTTTTCAGCTGACAAGTCCCCCAGCGGCGGCCGCGGACAGCAGCTTCTGCCGTGGCCGAACCGGATCCGGGATGGTAGCTATGAGTTCGACGGAAAGCCGCAGCAGCTGGCCTTAACCGAGCCCGCGCGCCACAACGCCACCCACGGCCTCGCTCGTTACGTGCCCTGGCGCCTGCTGGACCACCAAGACGACGCCGTGACCTTGCAGCTGGTGATCTATCCCCAACCCGGGTGGCCGGGAACACTGCAGGCTCAGGTCACTTATCGCGTCGATGCCGGGGGTGTCACCGTCGAGGTGGAGGCAGTCAATCTCGGCGACAACGCCATCCCGTTCGGTTACGGCGCCCACCCGTACCTGACCGTCGGTGAACGAGTGGTGGATGAGGTCCTCCTCGAGGTGCCGGCGGACCGCTATCTGTTGGTTGACGACCGGCTGCTTCCGACTGAGCTGCAATCGGTGAACGGAACCGAGCTTGACTGGCGCACGGCACGCCGCATTGACGATGCGATCCTCGACACCGCGTTCACCGATTTGAGCCGGGGAGCAGACGGTCGTTGGGAGGTGAGCGTCCGGCTGGACGACCGCTGCACCTACGTGTGGGGTGACGAGCAGATGCGGTGGACCCAAATCTTCACCGGCGGCCCTCATCGCAACATCTCAGTCGCGGTCGAGCCGATGACCTGTGGACCCGATGCGTTCAATCCTGGCCCCACGCACGACGACCTGCTGGTGCTCCAGCCCGATGAAACTCTCAGCCTGACCTGGGGGATCGGTACCAGATAGTCGCTCAAAACGGCCACCGCCGCGGCCCAACACGTAACCGAATCTCAACACGAAGTCCCGACATTCTCAACCGGGGTCGTCTAGCCTCGGCCCATGGACGATTCGGCGACCGCCGCGTCTTCGCCAGTCGCCACTCATATCGGTGGGCCGCTGGTGGTGTTGACCGACGTCGAGAAATACTTCGGTGATCATCACGCCCTGCAGAAGATCAACCTGACCGTACACTCCGGTGAAGTCGTTGTGGTGCTCGGGCCTTCGGGCTCCGGCAAATCCACCCTGTGCCGAGCCATCAACCGGCTCGAGACCATACAATCCGGAACGATCACCGTGGACGGCAAGGAGTTGCCCGAGGAAGGGAAGGCACTCGCCAGTCTTCGCGCTGATGTAGGAATGGTCTTTCAATCGTTCAATCTCTTCTCTCACAAGACCGTCCTGCAGAACGTGACCCTCGGTCCGATGAAGGTGCGCAAACTGTCGTCCGCCGAGGCTCGAAAGCGAGGGCTGGAATTACTGACTCGCGTCGGCGTGGAGTCTCAGGCCGACAAATACCCTGCTCAGCTCTCCGGCGGGCAACAGCAACGGGTCGCCATCGCTCGAGCGCTGGCGATGGAACCAAAAGTGATCTTGTTCGACGAGCCGACGTCAGCATTGGACCCGGAGATGGTCAACGAGGTGTTAGACGTGATGATCACGCTGGCTCGTCAAGGAATGACCATGATCGTCGTGACACACGAGATGGGATTCGCTCGCAAGGCGGCCAACCGGGTCGTCTTCATGGACGAAGGACAGATCGTCGAGGAGGCAGCTCCGAACGCCTTCTTCACGAATGCGCAGACCTCGCGCGCAAAGGACTTCCTGAGCAAGATCTTGCCGCACTAGCGCTCACCAGGACGCTGGTCCAAATCGGCCGCACGGCCGGAATCTATCGGAGGTAGCAGTGAACATCGGTACTCGATCTCTCGCCGTGGTCGTCGGTGCGGCCGTGGCGCTTGTGACCGCCGGATGCGGGGGCGACTCCGGCGGTGGCGCGGGCGGCTCGGCCGAGAACCAGAGCATCACCATCGGCATCAAGTACGACCAGCCGGGTCTGGGCCAAAAGGAGGGAGATACCTTCAAGGGCCTTGACGTGGACGTCGCCAAGTACGTGGCCAAAGAGCTGGGATACGAAGGCGACAAGGTGGTCTTCAAGGAGACCCCGTCTGCACAACGGGAAACAGCGATTCAGGGCGGCCAGGTCTCGCTGATCTTCGCTACCTACTCGATCACCGACGAACGAAAGCAGAAGGTCTCCTTCGCCGGGCCTTACTTCGTTGCGGGACAGGACCTTCTGGTCCGCTCCGACAACACAGACATCACTGGTCCGGACACCATGAACGGCAAGACCCTGTGCTCAGTGACCGGCTCCACCCCGGCGGAGAACATCAAGAAGAAGTACGCAACCTCAGTGAAGCTGTTCGAGCAGGACACCTACAGCAAGTGCGTGGAGGCGCTCGTCGGCGGCAGCGTCGACGCTGTCACGACAGACAACGTCATTCTCGCGGGCTTCGCCGCCCAGCCGCAGTACGAGGGCAAGCTCAAGGTTGTCGGTAAGCCGTTCTCGACCGAGAAGTACGGCGTCGGCTTGAAGAAGGGCGACACCGCGACGTGCGAGAAGGTGAACGCCGCCCTACAGAAGATGGTCTCCGACGGCTCCTGGCAGAAGGCCATTGATGACAACGTCGGTCCCTCTGGTTTCAAAGTGGACACCAAGACCAACCCGCCGAAGCCTGAGCCCTGCTCATAACGGCCAGGGCGTCCTTTCTCCCGTTGGGAGGTGAGTGGTTGTGATCGAAGGTCTCCGTGAGCTGCTGGCGGAGTACGACGTCCTCGGGGCGTTTTGGATGACGATCAAGCTCACGGTTGTCGCAGCGATTGGCGCTCTGCTGATCGGCACCGTGGTCGCGATCATGCGGGTGTCACCGATCAATGTCTTGCGGGCGGCGGGCACCGCCTATGTCACGCTGGTCCGCAACACTCCGCTCACCTTGATCGTTTTCTTCTGCGCCTTCGGCCTATACATCACTCTCGGGTACCGGCTGGGCCCGGAGGATTCGCCGATCGATGTGCAGAACTTCCGTTGGGGAGTCTTGGGGCTGGCGATCTATCACGCCGCGTTCGTCGCCGAGGCTCTGCGCAGCGGCGTCAACACGGTGCCCCAAGGCCAGGCGGAGGCAGCCCGCGCCATCGGTCTGGGCTTCGGCGCGAGCCTGACCAACGTTGTCCTACCGCAGGCATTCCGCGGCGCTATCGCCCCACTGGGCAATGTGCTCATCGCGTTGATCAAGAACACAACGGTGGTGGCCACTATCGGCGTGGCGGAGGCCTCGTACCTGATGAAGGGCATGATCGAGTTCCGAGCGGACCTGATCTATGTCATCTTCGCGATCATGGCTACTGGCTTCGTGGTCCTGACCTTGCCCATCGGCGTTCTGTTCACCAATCTGTCCCGGCGACTGGCGGTACGGCGATGAGCGCCGTGACGAGCATCCTGTTCGACGCGCCAGGCCCGAAGGCTCGGCTGCGACATTGGGTGCTGACGGTCGTCGGTGCCTTGGCCATCGCCGCACTGCTGCTGGTGTTGATTCGGGAACTCGCGGCGAAGGACCAGCTCAGCGCCGCAAAGTGGGAGCCATTTCTCGACCCCGTTACCTGGACCTCATACCTACTGCCGGGGCTGAAAGGCACGTTGATCGCCGCCTTCTACGCCGTCATTCTCGGCCTCGTGTTCGGTATCGCGCTCGGCATGGGACGGCTGTCCAACGTGCGACCGATACGAGGGGCGTGCGGAGTATTCGTCGAATTCTTCCGGGCAGTCCCCGTGCTGATGATGATGCTCTTCGCCTACTACCTATTCCTCTTCGGCTTTCAGATCAGTGGTGACAACCTCTCCCTCTACGGGGTGGTGGCGGGGCTCACCTTCTACAACGCCAGCGTCATCGCCGAACTGATCCGTTCGGGCGTCGGCTCGCTGCCCCAGGGTCAACGCGAAGCCGGGCTGGCCATCGGCCTGACACCGTTCAGCACGCTCTGGCACATCCTGCTACCCCAGGCCATCACCTTGATGCTGCCCTCGATTATCAGCCAGCTCGTGGTGATCCTGAAGGACTCGGCCCTTGGCTTCCTCATCCTCTACGAGGAACTGATTCGGAGTGGGCAGACGCTAGCGTCCTCGAAAGGAAACCTGATCCCGACGTTTCTAGTCATCGCGGTGATTTTCATCGTCGTGAACTACACGCTGACGTTGGTGGCTCGGCGGCTGGAACGTCGCCTGCAGAGAAGCAGGCGTGGTACCAAGCCGCCGCCGGAGGATCCTATGCTGAACCCGGCGATGATGCCGGCCGCCGCGGAGGCTACCGCGCCGTCTCGGTAGCCCTGGACTCGCGGACCACCGTCACTTTGATCTGGCCCGGATAGGTCAGTTCCTCTTCGATCTGTTTGACGATGTCGCGCGCCAGGACCTGGGCCGCGATGTCATCCACCACGTCGGGCGCCACCATGACGCGAACCTCCCGACCGGCCTGCATCGCGAACACTTTCTCGACGCCGTCCCGGGCACCCGCGATCTCCTCCAGGCGCTCTAGCCGTTGCACGTAGGCCTCGATGCTTTCCCGCCGGGCTCCCGGCCTGCCCCCGCTGATCGCATCGGCGGCCTGGGTGAGTACCGCCTCGACGGTGCGGACTTCGACTTCATTGTGGTGAGCCTCGATCGCATGAACGACATCAGGGTGTTCGCCATACCTACGCGCCAGATCCGCTCCGATGATCGCGTGTGAGCCTTCCACCTCATGGGTCAGCGCCTTGCCGATGTCGTGCAGGAAGGCCGCCCGCTTGCAGTGCGCGATGTTGAGGCCCAGTTCAGCGGCCATCAGACCGGCGAGGTGGGCGCTCTCAATGAGATGCTTGAGGACATTCTGGCCATATGAGGTCCGATATCTCAGCGTGCCAACAATCGGCACCAGGGCTGGATGGAGATCCGAGATGCCGACCTCGGCCAGGGCGTCCTCGGCAGCTCGGAGGCATTGTTCGGAGATCGAGTTCTTGCTGCGCTCGTGCACCTCTTCGATCCGCGCCGGGTGGATGCGCCCGTCTTTGACAAGCTCCATCAAGGTCATTCGAGCGGTTTCTCGACGAACGGGATCGAAGCAGGAGAGCAATACCGACTCAGGTGTGTCGTCGATCATCACGTTGACACCGGTAACCTGCTCGAACGCTCGGATGTTGCGGCCTTCCCGACCGATGATCCTGCCCTTCATGTCGTCACCCGGCAGATGTACCGCGGACACGACTGACTCAGAGGTCTGCTCCGAGGCGATCCGCTGAATCGCGCCGACCACGATCATCTGCGCACGGCCTTCGGCATCGCGGACCGCCTGACGCTCAATGTCCCGGGCCACCAACACGGCCTGTCGCTTCGCGTCGTGCTCGACGGCCGCGATGAGTTCTGCCTTGGCTTGCTCCGCCGTCAGGCCGGCCACCCGCTCAAGTGCCGCCTGATGCTGGCTGGCGGCATCGGCCAGCTTCTTGCGTTGAGCTTTGAGATCTCCCTTCAGCTCATCGAGCTGCCTGGTGCGCTCCTCCAGCGTCCGGATATCGGAGTCGAGACGCTCCTCGCGATCGCTCAGGCGCTGCTCGCGGCGCTCCAGATCCGCCCGCTGTTCCCGCATCTCGGCGCGTCGAGCTCGTGCCTCCTCCTCAGCCTCCGCTCGAGTGTCCTCTGCTGAGGCCATCAGGGCCGTCGCTCGAGCGGTGAGGTCATCGGACGACCGGTCGCCGGCAGCCCCGCCCGTTTGTTGACTGGAACCGACTGTTTGAGCTTCGCCCTCGGCCACCTGCGGGGCGGTAGTCAAGGGCGAGGTCGAGGATTCCGGCGATGACTTTCGAGGACGACGAACAACGACAAACGCAGTGACGCCCAAGGCAACAACAAGCAGAACAAGACCGATCAGCACCAGCACTTCAAATACGCTCACATCAATCACCCACTTCTCTCTACACGCTCACGCGTGGACGTCAGAGGGCGCAGCAGCGCACGTACCGGAAAGGGCGGCGTCCGATCGAACGACGAATAGGATCGAATAAGCCTCTTCCAAGGCGACTATCAGGCATGGCATCGAGCAAATTTCCTGACCAGGGGGCTGGCCGGGAAAGATTTCATATCAAAACGGGCGTTGCTGAGCTCCTCTGCCTGAAGAGTATGTCCGCCCAAAGCCGCTGGTCAAGGACTCACCAGCCCGGCCTCCGGCGTGTGAACCAAAGCCGCCTGCACCTTCACCCGCCGATCAGATCGGCCAAGACCCGACTGACAATGTCGGAGCTGAAGCCGCGCCGAGCCAGCGCTGCAGCCACCCGCCGGCGTTGAACTTCGCGGGGCAGATCCGCCACGGCGCGCAACTTCTTGCCGGCCAAACCGCGAGCGGCTCGCAGCTCGTCCTCGCGATCGACCCCCTCCAGCGCAAGATCGATGAACTCGCGAGCCACCCCTTTGGCCTGAAGCTCATACTGCAGCGCTGATCGGGACAGCTGGCGTCGAGCCTGCCGAGACTCCACCCAATCCCGCGCGAATCGCTGGTCGTCGATCAGCCCTGCCTGCTGTAGCCGGTCGAGAACGCGACTTGCGGCGTCGACCGGCACCCGTCTGCGCGCCAGTACGGACTCCAGCTCGCTCCTGGACCGAGCGGACACCGACAGGTTGCGGAGCGCGATGCCATGGGCGATTGCCTCCGGATCAGCGTCCGGCTCATCCGGTAGTGAGCTCAGAACTCCACCTCACCAGTCACCGGATCGATCCCAGCTGGCGCATCGAGCCGAGGGCCGATACCCATCCGTTCCTTGATCCGCTTCTCGAGCTCATTAGCCAAATCAGGATTGTTCCGTAGATAGGCACGGGCATTCTCCCGCCCTTGGCCCAACTGATCGGCGTCGTAGGTGAACCAGGCACCAGCCTTGCGAATGATCCCAGTGTCAACGCCGAGGTCGATCAGGCTGCCCTCGCGGCTGATCCCTTGCCCGTAAAGGATGTCGAACTCCGCCTGCTTGAAGGGCGGTGCCACTTTGTTCTTCACTACTTTGACGCGAGTCCGGTTGCCGACCATTTCCTGCCCATCCTTCAACGTCTCGATCCGACGTACGTCGAGCCGTATCGAGGCGTAGAACTTCAGCGCACGGCCGCCGGTCGTCGTCTCCGGTGAGCCGAACATGACACCGATCTTCTCCCGCAGCTGGTTGATGAAGATCGCAGTGGTGTTGGCCCCACTCAGGGCACCGGTCATCTTGCGCAGGGCCTGGCTCATCAACCGAGCCTGTAGACCGACATGACTGTCACCCATCTCCCCCTCGATCTCGGCCCGCGGGGTCAAGGCGGCCACCGAGTCGATCACGATCAACGACAGGGCACCGGAGCGAACCAACATGTCCGCGATCTCCAGGGCTTGCTCCCCGTTGTCCGGCTGGCTGACCAGCAGGGAATCTGTATCGACGCCAAGCTTCGCCGCGTACTCAGGATCCAACGCGTGCTCGGCGTCGATGAATGCGCAGATCCCACCGGCGGCCTGGGCATTGGCGATGGCGTGCAGGGCCACCGTCGTCTTGCCGCTCGACTCAGGACCGTAGATCTCGACGACTCGACCCCGCGGCAGCCCGCCGATGCCCAACGCCAGGTCCAGGGCGATGGATCCGCTGGGGATAATCTCGATCGGCGCCCGGACTTCATCGCCGAGGCGCATGACCGAACCCTTGCCGTACTGCTTGTCTATCTGAGCCAGCGCGGTTTCGAGCGCCTTCTCACGGTCCTCTGTGGCCATCGTGGTCCTTCCTCATCATCCGTCCGGGCGCCGTTCCTGCGTCTCGGGTGAGCTTGCGCCGAAGACTGTAAGGACGAGCACTGACAATCGTTCAGTGGACCACGCATCTGTGGACAGCCGCTCGGGCGTGATCCGGCTCAGTGGACAACTTACCGAACGAGTGTTCGAGCCACCACCGACACGCCGACAGTTCCGAGAGGGGTGGCGAGGTGCTACCGGTCGCGATCGGACAGCTCGAGTGCTTCCCAGACCGCCCGCCAGATGGTTTTGGACGACTCGCCCTCGCGCAGCGCCTGCACCACAGTCCGATGCTGCAGAGCCGCCAGGCTGAATTCGGCCGCCCAGACGCGGTAATAACCGGCGCCCAGGTGGTGCTGGAGCCGTTGCCAGAGCTCGGTTTCCTTCACCGCACCGGCTTGCTACCGAGCGTGGGGGTTCGGCTGAACAGCATCCCCTCGGCAACGGCAACGCCGAGCAGGACCAGCGCTGCCCCCACCGGTTGATACCACGTGATCCCTTCACCGAGAACGACAACGCCGACCACCGTCGCGAACACCGGGATGATGTAGGTCACCATCGACGCTGTACTGGCACCGACGAGACGGATGTTGCGCAGGTGGATTACGAAAGCGATTCCTGTGCCGACCGCACCAAGGGTGAGGACCGAGCCGATCACGGGCCACGACAGGCCACGCACGTCGGGTACGGTTCCGCTCACCAGCGGCGCAAGGATGCTCAGGACGACGGTGGCGACGATCAGTTGGACCGCTGACATCACGATCCCCGACTCGGGTCGGGGAGAGACGAACTTCCGGGTGTACGGAATGGCCACGCCATAACAGGACGCAGCCGCCAGACACAACAACTGGCCGCTCAGCGAGGCGCCTCCTGCACCTTGCCAGACCCCCAGGATGATCAGCGCGCCGATCAGTCCGAGTAGCAGGCCGATCAGCCGCCGGGCGGACATCTTCTCGGTCCGAAAAGCCATCACGGCGAGCGGCAGGACGACGAGTGGAGTGACGGAATTCCAGATGCCGGCAAGGATGGAGGAGATGCGCTGCTCGCCGTAACCGAAGAGAGTGAAGGGGAGAACGACACCGATGACCGCGATCACCGCATTGTGCCCCCAGGTGCCGGCTTCTCGCGGCAGCCATCTGCCCGTAGCAAGCAGGATCAACAACAGCACAAGCGCGCCGCTGGCCACCCGTCCCAGTGCGACGTAGAGCGGTTGCAGCTCCGACACACTGACCTTGATGAACAAGAAGCTCGAACCCCAGATCGCACCGAGCACCAGCATGCCTGGCAGCCATCTGGTCAATTCGTGGTTTGAGACCTGGCTCGTCGGGGACGCCCCGGTGGGTGCCGTTGGCGTCGCAGTCACGGGGGACACCGTACCTGGGTGACCCGGATTCTCGGAGTGCTTTTCGGGCCCAAGCCAGCGGTCATCACCGAACTCTGGCACGGAATTCCTCCGCTCCACTGTCGGTACGGCCAGGCAAGATAGTTCTGTGCCGCCAGATCCGCTCGACAACTTCACGCACGCCACCCGCACCTGGTTTCAGGAAGTCTTCGCAGCCCCTACCCAGGCACAGGCGGGTGCCTGGCAGGCGATTTCAGCCGGTGACAACGCGTTGGTCATTGCTCCGACGGGATCCGGCAAGACGCTTGCGGCCTTTCTCTGGGCCTTGGACAAGCTGACCCGAGGCGCCATTCCGCCGGCGAAGCAGCGCTGCCGAGTGCTGTACGTCTCGCCGCTCAAAGCGCTGGCGGTCGATGTCGAGCGCAACCTCCGGGCGCCACTGACTGGCATCACCCAAGTCGCGCTCCGAAGTGGTCAGCCGCCGCCCAGCGTGACGGTGGCCGTCCGGTCTGGGGACACGGCGGCGTCGGAGCGCCGGGCGATTGCCACTCGACCGCCGGACATCCTGATCACCACACCCGAGTCGCTTTTCTTGATGCTGACCTCGTCAGCTCGCGAGGTGCTCCGACACGTGGAGACCGTGATCGTCGATGAGGTACACGCGCTGGCCGGGACCAAGCGGGGCGCGCACCTGGCGCTGTCCCTCGAACGGCTGGACCAGCTGGTCGTCGATTCCGGCGGAACCCGACCCGTTCAACGGATCGGGTTGTCGGCAACTGTCCGGCCGCCGAAGCGGGTCGCTCGTTTCCTGGGCGGACCCCACCCGGTGCAGGTCGTTGCTCCACCGGCGGTCAAATCCTGGGACCTCTCGATCGTGGTCCCGGTCGAGGACATGAGCGATCTCGGCGCATCCGCGGCTCCGGCTCCCGTTGAGTCTCCGCCCGCGATCGATGACGAGGTGACACCTCGTCGGCCGCCGTCGATCTGGCCACACGTGGAGAACCAGATCCTGGACCTCATCGGACGGCACCGCTCGACCATCGTCTTCGCCAACTCCCGCCGGCTGGCCGAGCGGCTCACCGCTCATCTCAACGAGCTGCACGCCGAGAAGCTCGGCCAACCTGCGGACACATTTGCGCCACCTGCCGAGGTGATGGCTCAGTCGGGTGCTTCAGCGGGCCGAGACGGCTCCGTGGTGCCGGCCATCGCTCGAGCGCACCACGGCTCTGTCAGCAAGGAGCAACGGGCCCTGATTGAGTCCGACCTGAAGTCGGGGCTGCTGCCGTGCGTCGTAGCCACGTCCTCGCTCGAGCTCGGCATCGACATGGGATCGGTCGACGTTGTGGTTCAAGTCGAGGCACCTCCATCTGTGGCCAGTGGACTGCAGCGCGTCGGGCGGGCAGGGCACCACGTCGGCGCCACCTCCCGCGGAGTGTTCTTTCCCAACCATCGAGGTGATCTGATCGAGTCGGCGGTCGTGGTGGAGCGCATGCGTCAAGGGGCCATCGAGGAAGTCGCCGAGCTTCGTAATCCACTGGACGTGCTGGCCCAGCAGATCGTGGCCATGGTGGCCGCCGAAGAGCTGAAAGCCGACGACGTCTACGCCCTTGTGCGCCGGGCCGACGGCTTCCGAGAGCTGCCGCACAGCGGCTTCGAAGCAGTGTTGGACATGCTGTCAGGCCGGTATCCGTCCGAGGACTTCGCCGAGCTGCGTCCTCGTCTGATCTGGCACCGCGACACCGGATTGCTGACTGCCCGGCCTGGTGCCCTGCGACTGGCTGCGACGTCGGGCGGAACGATTCCAGACCGAGGCTTGTTCGGCGTCTTCCTGGTCGGCGAGGGCAATGCCTCCGGCCGCCACGCTGCCGGCCGGCGGGTAGGTGAACTCGACGAGGAGATGGTCTACGAAACGAGGGTGGGTGATGTGTTCACGCTCGGTACGACCAGCTGGCGCGTCGAGCAGATTACGCACGATCAGGTCCTGGTCTCCCCTGCTCCGGGAACCCCGGGACGGCTGCCGTTCTGGAAGGGTGACTCGCCGGGCCGCCCGCGCGAACTCGGCCGCGCGTTCGGCCAATTCGTCCGTGAGCTAGGCGGTCTATCGGGTGAACCTGCCGAACAGCGACTCCGGAAAGCGGGCCTCGACGACTTCGCCGCGAGAAACTTGATCAACTACCTCAAAGAACAAGCGGCAGCGACAGGGGTGCTACCCACAGACCAGACGATCGTTTTCGAGCGCTTCCGCGACGAGCTCGGCGACTGGCGCGTTTGCGTTCACTCTGCCCTCGGGTCCGGAGTGTTGACTCCCTGGGCATTGGCCATCGAGCATGCGGCGCGGGAACGCTACGGCATGGAGGTCCAGGCCACGGCCACCAACGACGGCATCGTGCTCCGGATACCCGACACGGAATCCGAACCACCGACCGCCGAACTGATCATGTGTGATCCCGACCTTCTTGATGCGGTCATCACCGATGAAGTCGGGGGATCCGCACTGTTCGCTGCTCGGTTCCGGGAGAGCGCGGCCCGGGCCCTGTTGCTTCCGCGGCGAGATCCGAAGTCACGATCGCCCCTGTGGCAGCAGCGGATGCGATCGGCCCAGCTACTGACAGTGGCGGCACAGTATCCGGAGTTTCCCATCGTGCTCGAAACGATGCGCGAGTGTCTCACCGACGTCTTCGATCTAGCGGGGCTGCACGACACCCTGTCGCAGATCGCGGCACGTTCCATTCGAGTGGTCGACGTGGAAACCTCGGAGCCGTCACCGTTCGCCAAGTCGCTGCTGTTCGGCTACGTCGGTGCCTTCGTCTACGAAGGCGATGTGCCGCTGGCCGAGAAGAAAGCAGCGGCGCTGGCGCTGGACGCCTCGTTGCTGGCAGAACTGCTCGGCAAGGACGGCCTCGCCGAACTGCTCGATGCCGACGTGATCGCCAACATCGAGCGCGACCTGCAGGGCCTCAGCGCCGAGCGGCGGGCATCCGGAGCCGAGCAGCTCTTCGATCTGCTACGGACGGCGGGACCCTTCACGGTACCGGAGCTGGCTGCACGCAGTAGCTCCGAGCTCAACCTCGAGGTGGCGCTCGGCCGGCTGATTGCCGATCGCCGGGTGGTCGGTGTGCGCATCGCCGGCCAGGAGATGTTGGCTGTCACCGAGGACATTCCGCGACTCCGGGACGGCCTCGGTATCCCCGTTCCACCAGGCATCGCGGCCACGTTCAACGAGCCCGCGACACATCCCATCGACGATCTTGTGCTGCGCTGGGCTCGGACCCATGGTCCCTTCCTCGCCTCCACTATTGCCGAGCGCTACGGGCTTGGTCGGGCAGTCGTCGAGGCGGCCTGCGACACCCTGGTGGGGCCGGGCACCCTGGTCCGTGGCACGTTCGTGGATCTACCCGCTGGCGGGACAGGATCGGGTGAAGGGCCCGCGGAGTCCCGAGGTTCCCGAACCGGTGACGTGCGTGCAACCTCGTCCAGCGTCCGTCAGTACTGTTACGCGAAGGTCCTCTCGCTGATCAAGCGCCGTACGCTCGCCGGCTTGCGTAAGAGCGTTGAGCCGGTTGAGCAGGTCGCCTACGCCCGCTTCCTCCCGGCGTGGCAGGGCGTCGGATCGGGGCAGCGCGGCACAGATGCGGTACTCAGTGCGCTGGAGCAGATGTCTGGCTACGCCTTGCCGGCAAGCGCCGTGGAAGCGGTCGTCCTGCCGTCTCGAGTGGTGAACTACTCCCCGGCCATGCTGGACGAGCTCACATCCAGTGGCGAGGTCTACTGGGTGGGTGACGGTGCGATCGGTGATGCCGACGGATGGGTTCGCTGGTACCTCGCCGACCAGGAACCACATCCGCCCCAGGTCGAGCCAGCGCACTACCGCAGTCAAGAGCTGCTTGCCGCGCTTGCCGGCGGTGGCGCGTATTTCTTCGATTCGCTGCTGCCGCCGGGATTGGCCGCAGCCGGTCGATCTGAATACGTGGCCGCGCTCTGGGATCTGGTGTGGGCAGGATTGGTGACGGGCGACACGTTTGGCCCGGTGCGCTCCCTGGCTCGACGGGGCACCCATCGCAGGCCGAACCTGCCCACCGGTCGAGCGGTTCGCCGGGGCCTTGGTGGCCGGGGTGTCAATCGGTCCACCCGGCTGCCGCGGACGGCTTCGCCGACGACTTCCGGCCGTTGGGCGCTGGTCGCCCGAGGTGAGCCCTCTGCTGCGGACCGGCTCGCCGCCAGCATCTTCGCCCAGCTTGACCGTTACGGGGTTGCCACCCGAGGCAGTGTGTTGACCGAGAATTCCGAAGGTGGCTTCGGCGCCGCATACCGGGCGCTGAGCGCGCTCGAGGAGTCCGGCCACTGCCGGCGCGGCTACTTCGTGGAGGGGCTCGGGGCAGCCCAGTTCGCGCTCACTGGTGCGGTCGACCGGTTGCGCTCGTACTCTCCAGAGCCGGAAGATCCTGTTGCAATTGTCCTCGCCGCCTGTGATCCGGCGAATGCGTACGGTGCTGCGCTGCCCTGGCCCGAGCGGGAAGGGCACCGACCGGGCCGGAAGCCGGGCGCTCTGGTGGTCCTGGTCGGCGGGGCGCTGATCTTCTACGTCGAACGGGGCGGCAAGACACTGCTCTCGTTCACCGAAGAGCCCTCGAAATTGAATCCGGCAGCAGCCGCGCTGGCCAATGCCGTCCACGATGGCCTACTGGGCAAGTTGACCGTCGAGCGCGCCGACGGTGCGCACGTTTTCTCCTCACCAGTCGTGAGCGAGGCGCTGCAGACTGCCGGCTTCAGGATGACGCCCCAGGGGCTTCGGCTTCGACCGGGCGTCTGAGGTGCCCGCTCTGAGCGTCCGACGTTGCGGATCCTCAAATGCGGCCTGACCGGCTCGACGCCGCTGGGCGCCGGGAAAGTGCGCGTGCTATGCGGCGACCTGGGCCATGGCTCGAACCGTCGGCAGCGACCGCACTCGCTCGTCGGTGCCGATCTGCTCGTGAATCGCCATCTTCTCGCTCACCACATTGAGCACAGTCGAGAGCGGTAAATCCAGCGCGGCACAGATAGCGGCCAGCAGTTCGCTCGAGGCCTCCTTCTGGCCCCGTTCCACCTCGGAGAGGTAGCCAAGGCTGACCTGCGCGGCCCGTGAGACCTCTCGCAGCGTGCGAGCCTGGGCGACACGCTCCTCACGCAGCGACTCGCCGATCAGCTGACGGACCAGCACGGGCTTGACCGGAGTCTCAGGGCGCATACGCAAACTGTACCTACCTCGGGGAGAAACTCAGTCGACCACGCTCATAGCTGTCGATGCGGAGCCTGGCGGGATCGCCTCTGCGCTCAACGCATCGGCAAGAAGTCGCAGCCCCTGGTGGGCGGTGAGGCCTCGAATGGTGGCCCGGTCTCCGCTCAGCGCGAGTCGTCTGGAGCGAACCACGCCGGCTTGTTGGTAAGCGACGGCCACGTGCACCTCCCCGACGGGATGGCCGTCCTGCGGCTCAGGGCCTGCCACTCCAGTGACTGCGAGGCCCCAGTCGGCGGCGCATCGTGCCGCTATCCCGACGGCCATCGCTCGGGCAGTGCTCTCAGCGACGGGTCCATCGGCATCGAGGACAGGGCCGGGGACTCCGGCCAGCGTGGCCTTCAGGCTGGTGGCGTAGGTGATCGCACCACCTACGTAATTTGCTGAGGCACCAGGAACCTCCGTGATCAACGAGCCGATCAGCCCACCGGTCAATGACTCCGCCGTCGCCAGCGTTTCACCGCGCTTCGCCAGGCGGAGGACCACCTCGCGGGCGATCGCCGAGGTCAACGTTGACCAGCCAGCGCCGAGCGCCGCAGTCTCACCGCGTCCCTCACGTAGTCAAGGCCGCTGAGCACGGTCACCACCAGTGCGGCCATCATGACGACAACCGCAATAACGTGCGCCGACGGGGGCAGCGGAAGCAGGTACAGGCTCACAGCCGCCGACTGCAAGACGGTCTTGATCTTGCCGCCACGACCCGCGGCCATCACCCCGTATCGCAACACGAAGAAGCGCATGACCGTGATCCCCCATTCCCGGATCAAGATCGTGATCGTCACCCACCACGGCAGTTCGCCGATGATCGACAGACCGACAAAGGCCATCCCGGTGAGCGCCTTGTCTGCGATGGGATCGGCCAGTTTGCCAAAAGGGGTGACCAGATTGTGTCTGCGAGCCAGGTAACCGTCCAGCGTGTCGGTCAGGATGGCTGCAAGAAAGGTGCCGGTCGTGGCCAACCGCCAGTCCGCCTCATCCGGATGTGCAAGCAACATCCAACCGAAGAGCGGAACCAACAAGATGCGCACCGCCGTCAACGCGTTCGGCACGTTCCACGAACTGACCGCACGCTCGCGCACTGGCTCGGATCCGCGGCCGCCGGGCGTCACCCTGTCACCATCGGTGCGCTGCCCTCGGTGTCCGATGTCCTCAGGCATGCTCCGAACATACTGCCTGGGTTGTCAAGCTTCGGCCAGATATCGAGCGACCAGATCGGCACCTTCGGTGGCGACCACACGCGCAGCCACCAGGTCACCAACCGCCAAGGCAGAAGTTCTCACACCTCCTGAACCGACCGTGTGCTCACTGATCAATCTGACGCTCCCGTCGGAATCCGGGCCCTGATGCTGAGCCCGGCCGATCAACTCGCCTTCGGCTTCCTCGACGAGCACCTCGATCCGCTCGCCGATCCTCGACTCCGCGCGCTCCTCGACAAGCGAATCCACGACGTCGCTGAGATGATCCCGGCGCTCTGCTATTTCCCGCGCCGGCAACTGCCCGTCAAGGCGGGCAGCCTCGGTGCCGTCCTCATCGGAGTAGCCGAAAACCCCGATCGCGTCCAGACCCGCCGCGGCGAGAAACTGCTCGAGAACCGCGATGTCGGCCTCGGTCTCCCCGGGGAAGCCGCAAATGACGTTGCTCCGGATGCCCGCACGGGGTGCCCGCTGGCGGATGG
Organism: Propionibacteriaceae bacterium; assembly: GCA_035264145.1. Lineage (GTDB taxonomy): Bacteria > Actinomycetota > Actinomycetes > Propionibacteriales > Propionibacteriaceae > Microlunatus. The sequence continues at coordinate 11,120 of DATFQP010000098.1, read as the reverse complement.
ACTCGAGCAGATCGAGGAAGCGGTCGGCGTTGCCGAACCGGCGCATTCGACGAAGAACCGGTTCCGACGCGTGTTGAAAGGACAGGTCGAAGTAGGGCACCACACCCGACGTTCCGGTCATGACGTCGATCAGGCTCGGGCGCATCTCGGCCGGCTGCAGGTACGAGACCCGAATCCAGCTCGCGTCGACCGCCGCCAGCTCCGCTAGCAGTGATTCGAGCAGTCGAACGTTGCCGAGATCTTTGCCGTACGACGAGGAGTTCTCACTGACCAGAAACAGCTCTCGGGCGCCGGAATCGGCGAGCCACCGCGCCTCGGCGATGATGTCCTCCGGCGCGCGGGACACGTACGATCCGCGGAACCGGGGAATCGCGCAGAAGCTGCAGCGGCGATCACAGCCCGATGCGATCTTCAGCGCCGCGGAGGGCCCCTTGGTCAGTCGCCGCCGGTGGCTCCGCCAGGGTGCGGTGTCCGGAGCTGTGGGAAAGGCCTGTGCATGGTCTAGCGCTCGCTGAGACGGCGATTCCGACGCCGTGGAGTGACCCGGAATTGCGAGCGCCGTCAGGCTGCCCCGACGCTCGACCGGCGCAAGAGGTAGCAGCGTCCGACGGTCCCGCGGCATGTGAGCCTCCGGTCGCTCACCGCCCAGGACCCGCCGCAATCGGCTGGCAATGTCGGCGTACGCGTCGAATCCCAGAACCGCGTCTGCTTCGGGCAACGCGACCGCCAATTCGGAACCGTAACGTTCGGCCAGGCAGCCGACCGCCACGACCGCCGAATCGCCTTCAGTGCCCTTGAGGTCAGAGGCTGACAGGATTGTGTCAATCGAGTCCTTCTTGGCCGCATCGACGAAACCGCAGGTGTTGACCACAATCGCGTCTGCGTCGGCCGGTTCGGCCGCCAGCCGGTATCCGCCGGCCAGCAGACGGGCGGCCAATTCCTCGGAGTCCACCTCGTTGCGTGCACATCCCAGGGTGATCAGGTGAACGGACGGCGGGTCGGCGGCTGGCAGGGAAGGCATGAGGCGCCCAGTATGACGGATCAGCCCGTTCGGAGGTTCTCCAGCACTGCTTCGAGCTCGTCGGGCTTGACGAGTACCTCCCGTGGCTTCGACCCCTCCGATGGGCCGACGACTCCGCGAGTCTCGAGAATGTCCATCAGCCGACCAGCCTTGGCGAATCCGACTCGGAGCTTGCGCTGCAGCATCGATGTTGAGCCGAGCTGCAAGGTGACCACTAGCTCGACCGCCTGCAGCACCAGCTGAAGATCATCACCAATGTCCTCGGCCACCTTGGTGGCAGACTCCGGCGTCGCGGTGACATCATCCCGGTAGGTCGGCTTCAACTGGCCAGAGACGTGGGCAACGACCTTGTGGATCTCGGTCTCGGTCACCCAGGCACCCTGAATTCTGATCGGCTTGCTCAACCCCATCGGCAGGAAAAGGCCATCACCTTGTCCGACGAGTTTCTCGGCTCCAGGCTGGTCCAGGATCACCCGGGAGTCGGTCATCGATGAGGTGGCAAACGCCAACCGGCTGGGCACGTTGGCCTTGATCAGGCCCGTGACCACGTCCGTGCTGGGTCGCTGCGTGGCCAGCACCAGGTGAATACCTGCCGCCCGAGCCAGCTGTGTGATGCGGACGATGGAATCCTCCACGTCACGAGGTGCCACCATCATCAGGTCCGACAGTTCGTCGACGATGACCAGCAGGTACGGGTAGGGAGCCAGCGTTCGTTCAGATCCCGGTAGCGGCTTCACCGCCCCTGTCCGGATGGCCTTGTTGAAGTCGTCGACATGCCGGAAGCCGAAGGCAGCCAGGTCGTCGTAGCGCATGTCCATCTCCCGGACCACCCACTGCAGCGCCTCGGCGGCTCGCTTCGGCACGGTGATGATTGGAGTCACCAGATGCGGGATGCCTTCATATGCTGTCAGCTCCACTCGCTTCGGATCCACCAGCATCAACCGGACCTCGTCCGGAGTGGATCGCATCAAAATCGAAGTGATCATCGAGTTGACGAAGCTCGATTTGCCGGAACCGGTTGCACCCGCCACCAGGAGGTGCGGCATCTTCGCCAAGTTGGCGATCACGAAACCGCCCTCGACATCCTTGCCCAGACCAACGGTCATCGGGTGATGATCATTGCGGGCCCGAGCGGAGCGGAGGACGTCGCCGAGGGAGACGACTTCTTTGTCGAGGTTCGGTATCTCGATCCCGATTGCGGACTTTCCCGGGATCGGCGACAGGATCCGCACATCGGCGCTGGCTACCGCGTAGGCTATGTTCCGGCTCAACGCCGTGACTTTCTCCACCTTCACTGCCTGGCCCAATTCGACCTCGTACCGAGTGACGGTCGGTCCTCGGCTGTAACCAGTGACCGTCGCGTCGATTTCGAACTGGCGCAGCACTTCAGTGAGCCGGTGCACCACGCGATCGCTGACATCGGTTCGCGCCTTGTGGATGCTGCCCTTCTTGAGAGTTTCGGAGTCGGGGAGCAGGTATTGCACGTCGCCTGAGAGCTCGAGCTGCTCGACCCGCTGTGGGAGGGGCGTGTGTGGAGGTGCCTCGAGCTCTTCGCCGTTCGCTCCGGTCCCATGGACAGTGACATCAGGTGGCAAGCCGGCTGTCACCCGACGGGCCTCGAACTCAGAGTTGTCGGCATCGTCATCCGCGTCGCCATCGGTGGATCGGTCGGGATCTACGTGGCCGTGGACGAGTGGCGTCTCGTAGGGCTGGCCCGCACCGAGCTGGGCTCGATCGCCGATGACCTCGCCTTCGATCACCAGGGGTTTGCGGACCCGATCACGAGCCACTCGGATCCGTTCGACCACCTGATGCATCGGAATGCCGACCACCACGAGCACCCCGAAGAGCAGCAGCATGATCAACAAAGGCACCGCAACGTACACCGAGAGCAGGTCGGTCAGCAGGCTAGAGGAGATGTACCCGATGATCCCGCCGGCATCGCGCAGACGCCCCGGGTGGTTGGTCCGAGGCAGGCCGCGCGCGATGTTGATCAGGCCGAGGAGGCCCAGCAGGAGGGCCGACCAGCCGATGACCTGGCGGCCCAGCGGACCATTGCGACTCGGATGCCGCAGTGTGCGCCAGGACATCAGCGCCAACAGGATGGGTGCGGCGTAACTCAGGGTGCCGATCACGCTGGAGACCAGAACCTTGATCATCTGGCCCATCGAGTCGGGGAGACCCCACCAGAACTCGGCGGCCACGACCAGAGCGCATGCCAGGAGGAGCAATCCCACGCCGTCTCGGCGCAATGCCGGATCGATGTCCAATGACTCGCCGTGCACCCGCCGCGTTGCGCTGCCCAAGGCGCCGGCCAAGGCCATCCACCCTCGCGCCGCCCCACGGCCCAGCGCACCCAGGGCGGAGGACCGGTTGGCTCTGCTCGACTTTCTGGACCGAGATGTCGATCGGCCGTGCCGGCCGCTGGGCAAGGCACTCGGGCGGGAATGTCTCTTCGAGCTTCCGGCTGACCGCGGACGTGCTGTTTTGGATCGAGTTCCAGAACTGCCACGAGACCGCGGTGGGGAAGACGCGCGGGTCGCCATGATGGGAGGCTACGCGATCACCCGGAGCCTGCAGCGGGTCACACGCCGTCGAGCGGGCGGTCATTCCGCCGATCGGCAGCCGCCGCGATCAGCGCTGCGGCTCCGTGCCCAGCCAGAGTCTGCCCTGCCAGAGATGATCGGTTGGTCTGATACCGAAGGTGGTCGGCGGCCATCCCGGTGTCACCAGTCACTCGTCTTCGCGCGCTCTGATTCTGCCCAGCCGAGGTGTGATTCTGCGTGCTGAGCACTCGCAACCGGGACTTCTGTGCATCGGCTCAGCTCCGCCCGGACCGGAAGTGATCGAAGCCGGTGGCCGACTCCCAGCTAACTCCATCGACCAAGACGCGTGGGCCATCGACGCCGGGCGCCCGCACCGATCCGATTGGAAGCCATCCCTCGGGAAGCGGGCTGGACGCTGCGAAGGTGGCGGCCAGCGCATGATCCTCACCCCCGGTCAAGATCAACGAGTACGGATCGGTGTTGGTCGCGGCCGCCACCGCTTGCAGCGCTTCGGGCACATCAAAGGCGTCCCGACGGAGATCGATCTCGACACCGGAGGCGGCCGCCAGGTGACCAAGATCAGCCAGCAGGCCGTCGGAGACGTCGATCATGGCATGGGCGCCCGCCCGGGCGGCCACGCCACCAGCGCCATAGCGCACCTGCGGTACCCGGTAGGCATCCACCACGGCTCGAGGGGATCGAAAGCCACGACTTAGCACAAGGAAACCGGCTCCCGCCCACCCCACGCGGCCGATCAACGCGACGACATCACCCGGCTGGGCGCCGCCCCGGCGCACCGGCTCGACGCCGTCTGTAACGCCCAGCACCGTCACCGCGACGGTCACGTCGCGAGCCCGAGTCACGTCTCCACCGAGCAGGGCCACTCCCGCGGCCGCGCACTCGGTCTGCAAGCCGGCGGCGAATTCCCGTGCCCACGCCACCGGCAGGTCGCCCGGGCTGGAGAACCCGACAAGTATGCCCATTGCGCGTCCACCCATGGCTTCGATGTCGGCGACGTTGACCGCCACCGACTTGCGCCCCACATCACCGGCCTCGGCCCAGTCGCGCCGGAAATGCACACCCTCGACGAGCACGTCTACCGAGCTCAGGAGTGTGCCCGAAGTGGCGATCGCCGCGGCGTCATCCCCAGGCCCGATCAGCACTCCGGGAGTCGATGTGAGTCCGCCGATCAAGGTCTCGATGAGCGCGAACTCACCAAGCTCGCCCACGGTCTGGGTAGGCGTCGGCGGGCCTACCGGCATCTCGCAAGCTCCAGGGGGTTCCTTACCGAAGCGAACGATGTAGCGTGACGCACATCGGCGAGCGTACGCGGGCTATCGGCTGGCGAAGCAGATCGCCTCATTGTCGGCAACGAAGGAGTCCGGATGGTCGTACAGGCGTACATCTTGGTCCAGACCAATGTCGGCAAGGCGGCCGATGTAGCACGTGCCATCGGTGCCATCCAGGGCGTCACGCTGGCCGAGGATGTCACGGGACCGTACGACGTCATCGTTCGGGCTGAAGCGGCCAGCGTGGACGAACTCGGCCAGCTGGTGGTAGCGCAGGTCCAGGGGGTGCCGGGCATTACCCGGACGGTCACCTGTCCAGTCGTCCACATCTGAAGCTGCGCGCTAGTGACGCGGCCGTGCTTGCCGCGGCGATCAGCGTTACCGCCTGCTCAAGTGCCGTGTCGATGCCGGATCCGGCGCCCATAGGTCAATCGGAGCAGGTCTGCACCGCTGTGCTGGCCGACCTGCCGGTGACTGTTCTTGATGAGCAGCGACGGAAGGTCGAGCCGGGGCGTCGCTCCGCGGCCTGGGGCGACCCGGCGATCACGCTGCGCTGTGGAGTCGAGAAGCCACCGAAGCTCACTGCCGCCAGCCCTTGCTACGAAGTCAACGGAGTCGGCTGGTTCGCCGAGGAGGCGTCCGGAGGTTATCTGTTCACCACCATCGGACGAACCGCCTTTATCGAGGTCGGTGTTCCCTCGGAGTACGCGCCAGAAGCGAACGCCCTGGTGGATCTGGCGGCCACCGTCAGCAGGCACGACCCCCTGCTCAAGCCCTGCCTCTAGCCGGGCGGCGAAAGCTAGCGGAGGCCGACCGGGCGGCGCAGTGCCAGGGTGATCAACCGGTCGATCAGGGCGGGGTAGTCCAGGCCGCTGGCAGCCCACACACGTGGAAACATCGAGTGAGCCGTGAAGCCAGGCATGGTATTGATCTCGTTGATCATGATGCGGCCCTCGTGTGTGACGAAGACGTCCACCCTGGCCAGGCCCTCGCAGCCGATCGCTTCGAACGTTCGCACTGCCAGCGACCGCACCTCTTCAGCGACGGGCGCCTCGACCTCAGCCGGTACGTCGAGCTCAACCTGCTCGGCAGCAAGATACTTCGTCCGGTAGTCGTAGAAGCCGGAATCGTTTCGCACCCGAATCTCGGCGACCTCGCTGGCCACCGGCCGCCCACCGTTGAGCGACTCCAACACCCCGCACTCCAGCTCACGAGCACCGACGAAGCCGTGCTCGACAATTACCTTCGGATCGAATCGACGAGCCTCTTCGATGGCTGCCTGCAGCTGGTCGGGGCGCTCGACTCTGGTGATTCCCAGACTCGAGCCGCCACGGGCCGGCTTGACGAATACCGGGAAATGCAGCGCCGAGCACGCGTCCAGGCACGCCACCTTGTCGCGAACCCATTCGCCTGGCGTGATGGCCACGAACGGACCGATCGGCAGCCCGGACGCGGCGAGCACCAGTTTCATGTAGTGCTTGTCCATGCCGACCGCGCTGGCCAGCACACCAGCGCCGACGTAGCGGGTCCCCATCATCTCGAACAGACCCTGAATGGTGCCATCCTCACCGAACGGGCCGTGCAACAGCGACAAGGCGACATCGACCGGACCTAGCTGCTCGAGTGCGGACTTGTCACGGACAGCCAGCTCGCTACCGGTCACCCCTCGGACCAGCATGGCGTCGTGAGCGTCCTCACCCAGGACGGGCAGGTGACCGTTCGTCTGACGCAGGCTGGCGATCGCCGCTTCGCTCACCCGAACCCATCGGCCGGACGGAGTTATGCCGACCCCGACGACGTCATAACGGTCACGGTTCATTGCGGCCAGTACGGCCGCCGCCGTCAGACAGGACACCCCATGTTCACCGCTGGTGCCGCCGAAAATCACGGCGACCCGCGTACGGGTGGCTGTGGTGGTTCCGGCAACCGGCCGATCGTCGCTCATGACGTCCTCTCCCCGACGATACCGATCCGACACCCTACCGGGAGTATGCGACCGAACGAGGAAGGCGCGCGAGACTGAGCACATGAGCGAAACCAGGACGGGTGAGCTTCGACCGGACACCGTAGCCGTCACCTCCGGCCGACCGGAGCGCCGGGTCGACGCCCCCTTCAACCAACCGGCCGTGTTCGCCTCGACCTACGTCGGATCACATCATCCTGACGCCGGGGACCTCGGTTACGGTCGGTATGCCAACCCGACCTGGCATGCACTGGAGCGTGCGATCGGCGAGCTGGAGGGAGGGCGGGCACTGACGTTCAGCTCCGGGATGGCCGCGGCCCACGCGATCGTCGAGCTGCTGCCTGCCGGTGCGACGGTCGTCTTGCCGGAGAGCTGCTATCTCGGAGTCTCTGCCCTGGTCGACGAGCGCGCCGCGCTCCTCGACTGGACCGTGCGCAGGGTGGCGGTCGCCGACACTGTTGCCGTGCTGGAGGCAGCCGAAGGCGCCGATCTGGTGTGGATCGAGTCCCCCACCAATCCGACCATCGAGGTCGCCGATCTGCCAGCTATTGCCGCCGCTGCTTCCGATACGGCGGTCGTGGTGGTCGACAACACCTTCGCGACGCCCCTCCTCCAGCAGCCGCTCAGCCAGCAGGCCCATCTGGTGCTGCACTCCGCGACCAAACTCATCTCCGGTCACTCCGACGCGCTACTCGGCGCTGTGGTCGTGCGCCACGACCGGGATGATCTGTACAACCGGCTGGAGGTCACTCGCAAAGTCCACGGCGCCGTTCCGGGGGTGATGGAGTCCTACCTGGTTCTTCGGGGGCTGCGCACCCTGGCCGTGCGCCTGGACCGAGCGCAGATGAATGCCGCGGTCCTGGCCGAGCGCCTGGATCGACATCCGGCGGTATGCCGGATCCGCTTCCCGGGCCTGCCGAACGATCCCGGCCACCAGGTGGCCAGTCGCACGATGGCCGGCTTCGGCTCGCTGCTGGCCATCGAGCTCGCAGACGCGGCCGCCGCCAACACCTTCGTCGACCGGCTCCGCTTGTGGGTTCACGCCACGAGTCTGGGGGGAGTGGAATCGACCCTGGAGCGCCGCCGCCGCTGGCGCGGTGAGCTGCTCACGGTGCCGGAGGGCCTGGTCCGGATGTCGGTCGGCATCGAGCACGTCGAGGACCTCTGGGCCGACCTTGAGCAGGCTTTGCCGGTCGGCTGATCAGTACCTTTCTGGCTTTGCGGACCGCGACATCAGCGAGTCGATCATCTCTGAGGGGGTCAGCCGGCCGGCAATCACCTCCGCCACGGCAGCCGCGATCGGCATCTCTACGTTCTGCCCGGCGGCCAGCAGCTCGATCGACGCACACGACTTGACACCCTCAGCGACCTGGCGGGTGCCTGCTGCGATATCGGCGACGGTGCGCCCTCGGCCCAGTTCCTCGCCGAACGTCCGGTTACGTGACAACGGTGAGGAGCATGTGGCCACCAGATCACCCAGGCCGGCGAGACCAGAGAACGTGTGCGGGTCCGCTCCCAGCGCGGCACCGAGCCGCGCGATCTCGGCCAGCCCCCGGGTGATCACTGATGCGGTCGCGTTCGCTCCGAGACCCAATCCGATCGCCATACCCACGGCCAGCGCGATGACGTTCTTGGCAGCACCTCCCAGCTCGCAACCGACAACGTCTGTGTTCGTATACGCCCGGAAACGACCGGTATGGCAAACACCTTGCAGCGCCTCCGCGGTCGGCAGATAGCTGCTCGCCACCACGCTGGCCGACGGTTGCCGTTCAGCGATCTCCCGGGCCAGGTTCGGACCGGTGACGATCGCGATCCGTTCGGCCGGCACCCCAACGACCTCGCTGATCACCTCACTCATCCGCAGCCCAGTCCCGGCCTCGATGCCTTTGGCCAGGCTCACCAGGATCGCGTCCGAGGGTAGGACCCAATGGTTCAAGTTTTCGCGCAGCGATTGCGACGGCACCGCCAGTACGACGAAGTCAGCGGCGTCCACGGCCTCATTGGCATCGCTGACCGCTCGCAGGCCTTCGGGGAGTCCGATGGTCGGGAAGTAATCGAGATTCCGGTGCTCCTGATTGATGGCCGCGGCAAGCTCCGGCCGACGGGCCCAGAGCTGGACCTCGTTACCGGCGTCGCACAACACCATCGCGAAGGCTGTGCCCCAGGAACCAGAACCCATGACTGCCACTCGGGCGGTCGTCACGGGATGTCCCAGTCCGGTGGTTTGTCCTGAGGGGCACGCGGGTCGAAGCGCTGCGACGGTGGAACATCGCCACGGAGATCGGCCACGAGCGACGTGATCGCGTCCATGATCCGGTCCGTTGCTTCGATCAGGATCGGGGAGGTCAGCTCGTGTGAACGCAGGTCGTCGAGCTCGACCGGGTCGCCGGTCTTGAATCGCAAGGTCTTGCGCGGCAGGAGCCTCGGCAGACCGATCCGGGTGCCGGGCATGATGTCATGGGCACCCCACTGTCCGATCGGAATCACCGGACAGCCCGTCTGCAGGCAGATGCGAGCGGCACCAGTCCTACCTGCCATTGGCCACAGGCCAGGGTCGCGGGTGATCGTACCCTCCGGATAGACGGTGACGGCCTGGCCGAGCTCGACGGCGCGAACCGCTGCAGCCAAGGCGTCGGCGGCGGCTGGAGACTGGCGCTGCACCGGAATCTGTCCGCACGCCCGTAGTACTCGACCGACGATCGGGACGTCGAAGAGCGATGACTTGGCGAGGAACCGCGGCCAGCGACCGGAGAAAGCCAAGAACTGGCCTACCGCCGGCGGATCGGCGTTGGAGATGTGATTGACCGCGAAGATCGCGCCGCCGGTCTGCGGAATCTTGTGCTGATCTTGCCAATCTCGTCTGGTCCACGGCCGCATGATCGCGTCCAACAACCTGACCGTGCGCACCAGCGCCGGCTCCGCCGGCTCGGTGTTGACCTGCGAGAGGGGCGCCAAGGCGTCAAGAGGATCCCGACGCTTCATGCTCACCTTCTCTCGCGCGTGATGTCCTCACTACTCGCGACGCTGAGCGCGACGAGCCGGCTTCACCCTACGGGATTCTTCGTGGCAGCATCGCAAGATCATGGCAAGCCAGGAGCAGGGAGCTGGGCTGCGGGACGGCGAGAATCCGGCCGCAGAGGGATGCGTCGGGCTGGTGGCCCTGAAGCGCTCAGACGTGGCGAAATCTCGACTTGCGTCTGTGCCGGCTCCACTCCGCCGGCGACTGGCCTGGACCATGGCGGTGGACACCCTGCGAGCACTGACCGCAGTGCTTCCGGTGATCGTGATCAGCAATCAGCCGGAGTTGGGGACACGCCTGAACCGCGAACAGATCTCAGCTCGAGTCCTGGCTGAACCGGTGATCGCCGGGATGAACGCTGCGTTGCGACACGGTGAGAAGGCTGCGACGGCGGCGGGCTTTTCTGCCACCTTGGCCTGTGTCGGTGATCTCCCGGCCCTGCGGCCGGCCTCGGTTCGAGCGGTGCTCGCCGCGGCCATCAATCCAGGACGGGCATTCGTCGCAGATGCCTCCGGTACGGGAACCACGATGCTGATCGCCTCTGGTACCCAGCTGGACCCACAGTTTCAGGGCCGCTCCGCCGCCGGCCATCGGGAGTCGGGAGCCGTCGCACTGAGTGCGGCTGAGTTGGGCGGGCCGCTTGCAGACGCGCGCCGCGATGTGGACAGCGAGGTGGACCTGTACGACGCCTACTTCCTGGGGATGGGATCAGCCACGGCGAAGTTGTTCGACCAGCGCGGGCGGCTCGGCCGATATGAGTTGATCGTGGTGGACGAGCCGTCGGGTGAGATGCAGTACGCGGTGACGGCGGACGGCGACCGGCTGATCATGCCGGCAGCCGCCTTGAGCGAGCGGTCAACGCCGCCTGGCCAGCGGCTGCATGCAGCCGTCGCCGACAGCCAGGTGCTCTCTGCCTGGCTGGATTGATCAGTTCAGCGAGTCGCGGCGGATTTCTTGGTTGAGGACTTCTTGGCCGCGGCGGTGGACTTGGCCGGACCTTTGCTGGCAGTCTTCGGAGCGGTGGACTTGCTGGCCGTCGCCTTGGCCGGGCTGGTCTTTGTCGCGGCGCTCTTGGCCGGCGCAGCGGTTGCCGTCTTCACCGCTGTAGAGGCCTTCTTCGCTCCACCCTTCGGCAGCTTCCTGGCGCCAGAAACGTACGCCTTCAGCTCTGAGCCGGCACGAAACCGCGGGACTGCGGTCGCCTTCGCCCGTTTCCGTTCTCCGGTTCGAGGATTGCGGACCATGCGGGCTGCTCGATGGACCTTTTCGAAGACACCGAAAC
>DATFQP010000097.1:0-5950 GCA_035264145.1 Propionibacteriaceae bacterium | reverse complement strand
GAAGAGGCACACGAGGGGCGGCGGATCGGCCCCTACCCCTGGCCGCTGGTGCTACGACTGATCCGCTACGTCAAGACGACGTTCCTCTACGCCAAGTCACCCACCTGGTCCAAGCGCGGCGTGTTGCGCCGTGATCATCATCACTGCGCCTACTGCGGCGGCACCGCCGAGACTGTTGATCACCTCGTGCCACAGTCCCGTGGCGGCGGAAACACCTGGCACAACACGGTGGCGGCCTGCCTGCGCTGCAATAATCTCAAGGCTGACCGGACACCCGCGGAGGCGGGCATGACGCTGTCCTGGAAGCCTGTTGCGCCGCACTGGAGGGACTCCGTTCACCACCGCAGCCGCGGGAGCTGACCTCAGGTGATCGAGCCACCACCGGCGTCGGTGGCCGATGGATCACGATGATCGCGGCGGGCCCGCGCCCGCACGGCCGGCACCACCAAGGTGAGGAACACCGTGGATGCGGAAGCGCTCGCCACCAGCACCACGATTCCGAGCGGGATGGCGGACCTTTCTCCAGCCAGGCCGACAAGCGGCGCAGCGAGAGCCCCGGCGATGTATTGGGCCAGCCCGAGTAGTGAGGACGCGGCCCCGGCCTGCTGTGGGTAGTCCATCATGGCTAGGGCCGATGCGACCGGAAACACCATCCCGATCGAGCTCACCATGACGAACAGTGACGCCACCAGCAGCCAGAATCCAGCATCGGAAAAGACGGCGATCGCCACGGCGAGGGCGCCGGTGAGGTTGAGCATCAGGGCCAGGGCCAGCACCCGAACCGGCGCCCAGTTCCGTGACAGCCGAGCGCCGATCTGACCGCAGGCGATGATGCCAAGTGAGTTGGTGGCGAACACCAGCGAAAACATGACGGCGCTGAGCCCGTAGATACGCTGCAGGACGAATGTCGCGCCTGCGATATAGGCGAACATGGAGGCGCCGCTCAGGCCGGCGGCAAGGACGGCTCCGAGGAAGATCCGGTCCCGAATCAGCACCCAGAAACCGCGCACTGTGACTGAGAGTCCTCCGCTGGTTCGGCGGTCCGGCGGCAGTGTCTCGGGTACGCCGAGCAGCCCGGCAAGCAGCAGGACGGCACCGAAGCCGGCGAGCACCAAGAACATCCCCCGCCAGCTCATGATCTTGCTGAGCTGGCCTCCCAGCACCGGAGCGATGACCGGGGCCAGGCCGGAGATCAAGATCAGACGGGAGAAGAAGACGACCAGATCACGGCCCGCGTAGAGATCACGAACCACGGCCCGGGCGATCACCAGACCGGCGGCGCCGGCCAGCCCCTGCACCAGGCGTACCGGAATAAGCACCTCGATCGACGGCGCGAATGCGCAGCCGGCAGAAGCCAACAGATAGATCGTCAGACCCATGATCAGCGGGCGCCGCCTGCCGAGGCGGTCCGACACTGGCCCGGCGATCAACTGACCGGTCGCCAGGCCCACCAGGCAGGCCGTGATCGTCAATTGGGCACCTGAGGCGGAGGCCTCCAGCTCCTGCGCCAATTGCGGCAGTGCGGGCAGATAGAGGTCGAGGGACAGCGGCCCGAACGTCGACAGCATCCCGAGCACGACGATCATTCGAAGCCGCGACGGAGCCCCGGTGCTGACGCTCACCGGCCACACTCTTCCAGGCGGTGCGCGCCTGAGGCGAGAGACTATGCCCGACGGGCGCCGTGCCGGCCCCGGACCGCTGCGAAGGTGGTCTCCAGCGCCCCGATGGCCGAATCGTAGGACCGTTGGGCAACGCCGGCGAACAGGCAATCGACCAGAACCAGCGGCGCGATCCGACTCGCCATAGTGCCGGACCGGAACGTGGTCTCCCTTGCCGCGGTGGTCAAGAGCAGATCGGCATGGGCAGCGATCGGGGCTTTCTCGAAGTTGGTCACCCCGATGGTGGTTGCGCCATGCTCACGCGCGACCCGCAAGGCGTCCAGGACATCGATCGTCGTGCCGGTATGAGAGATCCCGATGGCGACATCGCTTTCAGTCAGCATTGCGGCGGACGTCAGCGCCAGATGGGGGTCTGCCCAGCTGAAGGAGGTCAGGCCGATCCGGTGCAGCTTGTAGTGCAGGTCGTGGGCGACCAGTGCGCTGGCGCCGACGCCATAGAGATCGACCCTTCGCGCCCCGCAGATGGCGTCGATCGCTGCGGTCAACGTCTCCAGTTCAAGTGCTCGACCGGTATCTTCGATGGCCCGCGCGTCCGCGTAGATGATCTTGTTCACTAGATCGGGCAGCGAATCACCGGCGCTGATCGTGCCGTTTCGGGCCGGGCCACCGCCCGGGTCGGCCTCCTCCCGCTGTGCGGCCCTGGCAAGGGCAATCCGCAGCTCCGGGTAGCCAGCCAGGCCGATGGCACGGCAGAAGCGGAGGACGGTGGTCTCGGAGGTCTGACACTGCCGGGCCACCGTTGTGATCGAGCTTTCAGAGATGGCAGCGGGATTGGACAATACGGCTTGCGCGACGCGTTGCTCGGCCGGGCGCAGACTCGGCATTGCGCCGCGGACTCGGATGAGGATTGACAGGGCCGGCTTGTGCGCAGCACTGTCAGCCGCCCACCGGTCTTCGGTCACCGAACCCCCGTTGTTCGTTTGGACCTTGACGAGCCTACTCGTGAAAGACCTTCCACACGGCCGATAGGACGACCGGTCTTTGAGGCCGAGCGGTAGCTTGCGTCCGAAAGATCGAGGAAGAGGATTGATGGCCAGCTGGGATCCGGTGACGTATCTGCGATTCAGCGACGAACGGTCCCGGCCGTTCTTCGACCTGGTGGCCCGGATCGGAGCGAGTGCTCCAACGATGGTTGTTGATGTCGGTTCCGGACCCGGCCAGCTGACGGCTCTGCTGGCGGATCGATGGCCGGACGCGACGGTCGTCGGCCTCGACTCGTCTCCGAAGATGATCACCAAGGCACGCGAGCACGCCAGCCACCGCGTTCAGTTCATGCTCGCTGATCTTCGCAGCTGGCGTCCGGTCGAGCCGGTCGACGTGCTCCTCAGCAACGCCACGTTGCAGTGGGTGCCGGACCACCGAAGCCTGCTACCGCGATTCCTGGAGTTTCTCGCCGAGGATGGCTGGCTGGCGTTCCAGGTCCCAGGCAACTTTGACGAGCCGAGTCATCGGCTGCTTCGCGAGCTGGCGTTCGAACCTCGATTTGCGGCCGCCACAGGAAGCGTCGAGTGGCCGGCGGCGGCGGAGCCCATCGATTACGTGTCCGATCTCGCGGCCCTCGGCTGTCGGGTGGAAGCGTGGGAGACGACCTATCTGCACATCCTGCCTGGATCGGACCCCGTCTTCGAGTGGATTTCCGGCACGGGTGCCCGGCCGGTCCTGGATGCCCTTGACATCGATGAGCGGGCCGCGTTTGTCAGCGAGTACAAGGCGAGGCTCCGCGAGGCGTACCCGGCCCGGTCCTACGGGACAGTACTGCCCTTCCGACGGATCTTCGTCGTCGCCCAGCTAGCCGGCACGGGCTCGCAACCGGGCGGGCAGATGTAGCCCATTGCGGCCAAGTTCGATCTCCGCCAGCTTGGTGATGACTTTGGTATCTCCGGATCGCCACGCCCCGACGGGATCGTCGCTGATTGCCGCCAGCACGTGCATGGGCTCGGTCGCCATGGCCCGTAACGCGAAGAGATCGAGATCGGCGTCGGAGTCGATGAACCGCTGGGCAGCCCGGGACTGCTGCCAGAATCGGACGCGACGGGGCAGCCAGAACGCGATCACGACGCTGACGGGGATCAAGAACACCAGCCAGCCGACCACCGTGGCCAGCTGCTCGATGTTGGTGACTTGGTGGTTGGCCGAGGAGATCACACCGCCCATGGTGTTGGCCGCCGCGTCGAACGGCCGACGTAGCTGGTCACCGACGCCCGGCACATTGGCAGCCTGGGCGGCCGCTTCTTGGAAGTCCTCCGCCAAACGTCCGGCGGCACGTGCGGTCTCCCGGGCGGGAACAGCCACAAGGGCAATCATGTCGTGAATGAAACTTCCGATCAGCGCCCACACGACGCCCCAAAGAATGACCAGCACGTCGGCCACCAGCTGACCGATCAGCTTGCCAGGACGCTGCGCATAGATGCCCATGAGCGGACCCTACGCGGCCTCGGAGCGAAGGACGGACAACGGCGCGGGAGATTCGGCTCACCTGAGGTTCGGCTGGCGCTTGCAAGAAGGCAAGATGGCCCGGTGCGTTTTCGAGTGCTCACGATCGTCCTGACGAGCGTTCTCCTTTTGGTGGGGTGTACCGGCGGCGGATCCGGGCCAGCGCCCACGCCCGCCGAAGATTCAGCCGCTCGTGCTGCTGCCGATCTCGCGAGTGGACTGGCCAAAAAGGATGTCTCGGCGGTGGAGTTCGCGGGCATGGACAGCGCCGCGGTCAATGATCAACTCAAGGCGCTGCTTGCCGGCATGGGACCGCTGGCTCCGAACGTCCAGGTGGGATCGGTGGCCGTCGACGGCGAGAAGGCCACGGCTGCGCTGACGGTCAACTGGACCTTCCCGGGCGTCTCAGCGCCCTGGACATATGAGACCTCGGCGCGGCTGGTGAATGAGGCCGGTAGGTGGAGGCCCAGCTGGCAGCCCAGCCTGCTTCAGCCTGATCTCGACGGATCGAATCGGTTGAGTCAACACCGGAAGTACCCGGAAAGGGGTGAGGTGCGTGGCGATGGCGCGATACCGATTGTGAGTTTGCGTGCCGTCGTCAGATTCGGCATCGACAAGGCACGGGTGAGTGACGAGCAGGCCGCGACCTCTGCCGCCCGGCTCGCCCGATCCCTCCGGATCGACTCCGGCTCGTACACCTCCAAGGTCCGCAAAGCCGGCTCTGACGCCTTTGTAGAAGCCATTGTGCTGCGGAGGGACGGGAACGACTTGCCCTCCGAGGCGAAGGTCGCCGCTATCCCTGGCGCGCTGGCCATCGAGGACCAGCGGATGCTGGCGCCGAACCGGGACTTCGCCCGACCCATCCTCGGCACGGTAGGCGAGGCCACGAAGGAGATCGTTGACACGTCCAACGGGGCTGTCGTCGCAGGCGACCAAGTCGGGCTTACTGGTCTGCAGCGACGTTACGATGCGCAACTTCGCGGGACTCCCGGCGTGCGGGTGCTATTGGCACCGGCGAAGACCGCCGCGTCGGCATCGCCGTCGCCATCGGCATCGCCGGTGAACGGACCCAGTAGCGATCCGCAGACGGTCTTCGAGGTCAAGCCGGTGGCGGGTAAGCCGCTCGACATCACCCTGTTGCCGTCGATGCAGCGTCTTGCCGAGAAGACGCTTGCCGATACGAAGCCGGCGAGTGCCCTCGTCGCCATCCGCCCATCCGACGGCGCGATACTCGCCGCGGCCAACGGCCCAGGCACCAAAGGGCAGTCGGCTGCTACGGTCGGCCAATTCGCTCCGGGCTCGACATTCAAGGTGGTCAGCGCACTAGCCCTGCTGCGGGCCGGCCTGACGCCCACGACGACGGTCAGCTGCCCAGCAACCGTCACGGTTGACGGCCGGAGGTTCAGGAACTACAGCGACTATCCCAGTAGCGATCTGGGTTCCATCTCTTTACGTACGGCGCTCGCCCAGTCGTGCAATACCGCTTTCATCGGCCAGCGATCGAAGCTGAAGGACAACGATCTCTCAACTGCCGCGGCATCCCTTGGGGTCGGCGTCGATTATGACGTGGGGTTTCCCTCCTTCTTCGGCTCGGTGCCGGCGGATGACACAAAGACCGGCCATGCGGCGGCCATGATCGGTCAAGGCAAGATCGAAGCGTCCCCCTTGGCCATGGCGTCCGTTGTGGCGTCGGTGGCGGCAGGCAAATCGGTGTTGCCCCATCTCGTGTCAGGTCAGGAGGCGAAGTCCGAAGCCAAGCCGCTTGAGTCTGGTGAGGCCGACCAGTTGCGCTCGATGATGCGCAGCGTCGTGACCGACGGAAGTGGCAGGGTGCTCCT
>DATFQP010000096.1:0-5209 GCA_035264145.1 Propionibacteriaceae bacterium | reverse complement strand
CCAAAGGCGAGCGATCGTCGGAGGCGGCAGCGCGGACGTGGCTCAGCTGGTAGAGCATCACCTTGCCAAGGTGAGGGTCGCGGGTTCGAATCCCGTCGTCCGCTCGGAGCGAGTCTCGCCCAAGCCCCTTGGGGAGCAGTGCTCCCCACCTTCACTTGGATGAGCAGCGCCCCCTGGTGGAGTGGCCGAGAGGCGAGGCAACGGACTGCAAATCCGTGTACGCGGGTTCAAATCCCGTCTCCACCTCGGGCGATTGGCGCAGCGGTAGCGCGCTTCCCTGACACGGAAGAGGTCACTGGTTCGAACCCAGTATCGCCCACCTCCAAATGGCCTAGCCAGGGCGCCATTTCCAAGAGTGGAAATGGCACCGTGCCAAATGCGGGCCAAATTCAACCGCCTCGGCGCATGATTTTGACGGCTCAGCTCATCGCCCCCCGCCCTCGGGCAGCTCAGCTCGAGCTCAGTCAGCGAGGCTCTTGAGGGCCTCCAGGATCTTGAAGATTACGATGGTGAGTTCCAGCCCTACCCGGACGAACAGCAGTCCGAGGAGAGCGCCCACCGCTCCGGATTCAACGCTTTAGACACTGGCGGACCTACGCCTTTCGGCCAGGAGGAGCCTTCGCAACGAGAAGTTCGGGCCTTCGACTCCCCTTGGGCGCGCTGAGCCTCCAAACGAGCTGGCACGTCGCTGGCAGAGTTGGCGCGCACCGTTCCACAACCGCCTTCATGACCGGTGTTCAGCGCCATCAGCAGGTCACTGATCTTTGGGCCCCGGACCTCGCCGATCACGACCAGGTCCGGGGGGAGGATAGATAAGGGGTTGCGAAAGTTCGCCCCGTTGAGCCGCCAAGTTCATGATCTTGATGGACCAGGCGCGATAATCATGAAAGCAGGGTCTTGATGATCATGGAATGCGGAGTCGCTGATCTTGCACCCTTTACTGCTGAGAGGGCGGAACTGCAGTCCTCTGCCCGCGCCAGACACGCGAGAGCCCCGGGCCGAACGACCCAGGGCTCTCATCTACTTTGCTACGCGGCTGACGTGGAGCGACCGCCGCCTGCCCGTGCCCGCCTGATCCTCGGTGGAGCGGGTTCCTCGTCGGCAGCCTGCTCCTCGTCTTGAGCGGGTTCCTCGTCGACAGCCTGCTCCTCGTCTTGAGCCGGTTCCTCGTCGACAGCCTGCTCCTCGTCTTGAGCCGGCTCCTCGTCGACAGCCTGCTCCTCGTCCTGAGCCGATTCTTCGTCGACATCCCCATCATCTTGGCCAGCTCCTGGGCTTCGGTGGGAGTCCAAATTCACGACCACTGCGTCGGGCAGCGGCACGTCGGCCCCGAACCCGTCCGCCCTCGGATCGTCCGGGTCGGTGGAGGTCAGCTCCACCTCGGTGTCAGGATCGACGCCGCCGGCCCGACCGAGGTCGACGAACTCGTACAAGTCGCCGAACGTCAGGCCGTCGAGTTCGACATCGAGGCGGATGCGGCTGTTGATGGGCATGATCAATCCTTCCTTGGCGGTGTGCGGGCTGACAATACCCAGTTCTGTGCGCGTCAATCCCGGGTATGCAGGATGGGTCTCGCTTAGGCAATGCACAGGAACCTCGGCGCGGTACCGTTCGACATGGCAACCGAAGCCCAGCGGGTATAGGTGGTCTACGCGTATCCAAACGGGAAGATCTACGTCGGGCTGGAGCGCCGTTACCGCGCTTCTCACGGCTGGCCTGGGGTCAGCCGGCCTGTTCGTCCTGGTCTTACTGGTCGTACGGAGATGGACCGCCTCGGCCAGCTCGTACATGTTCGTCCTGTTTCCGGTGGTCACCTTGGCGTTGGCCGCCTGGGTTGTCAACGAACCAATAACGTTGCCTGCCGTCATCGGTGCCGCTCTTGTTATGGCTGGCGTCTGGTTCGGAGCCTTGTCCGCAACTCCGAACACCAGCCGCCCACATTCCTGACGGGCCCCAGTTGCGGACGTTACCGCTTCCGTAGCCAACCGGAGGCGATCTCGGGTGGCCCGACTCAGACCGGGTCCGCCGCACAACTTCTTGACTAATCCGGCCCAGGCCAGGACGGCACAGCTAGCGTTTGACCCCGGCCGACCTTCGACTCCCCTCTTGGTGTCGGCGGGGACTCCCGACTGACGCTGACAAACTTCACGTCGGGGAGACTTAGAACCGAGATGCCGGCCGTGGGAAGGGCTGACACCCGCTAGCCCCTTGGGTCGTATCCATTCGGCCTATCTGACCCTGGCCGGGCCGGGTTGTTGTCTACGCTGCAGGCGCTTCAGCTGGCTCATACACCGGCTTGGTCTGGCCTCTGGACAGGTTCTGGCTGCCCGCGTACGCGACGACGGCCAGGGCCAGCAAGGCGACCAGGCCGGCGAGCGTCCACCAGGCAACGATGTAGTGGCTGCCTCGGAGTCCGGAGAGAAAGAACTTGGTGAAGGTGTTGAAGGCGGCGTGAAACAGGATGACGATCGGCAGGCTGGCCTGCGTGTTGTTATAGAGCCACGCCAGGATCACCGAGGTCGCCAGAATGTAGATCACGAACGGGGCCAGCGGCCGCTCGCCCCGGTCCGACACCAATTCCGGAAGGTGCCAGGGCAGCCACACCAGTCCCACCAAGAAGGCGGCTACCAGCGCTGTTCGGGCCCGCTGCAGTCGAGGAAGAAGAAACCCTCGCCAACCCAGCTCCTCGAACAGTCCGACGATGACAACCGTGACCACCAGGCTTCCGGCAACCTGAAGCACGTCGGACGGCTCCCATCGCGGAACCTGCGCGCCGCTGACGACTGCTACGCCGAAGGCCGCGGCCGCAACAGTCAACGGCACCCCCAGGGCCACGCCGTACCACCCAGGACCTGCCCGCCAGCGCCCGAGCTGGCGCAGCAGACCGAACAACTCGCGGCGACCACCGGCGACGGATGCGACAATGACGGCAGCCAGTCCCGGGCCGAACGGCACCAGCGGACTACTGTCCGGGTTGATCAGCACCAGCGGCCATATGCTCCAGGAGATCAAGTAAGCCAGCACAAGGTAGAGCGCCACCTCATGCCTGGCCACCGAACGACGCATAACCGTCCTCGCGATCTACCTCGCCCAAATCTTGACTGCCTCACCGCTGATCCCGAACGCTGCCAGCGTCGCGCATTGCGGTCAAGGGCTGGGTGACCACCGACAGATCAGTCGACCAGATAGCGTTGTAGCGCAGGGTTGGTGGCGCGGGGTGGCCAGACTAAGCAGGGGGAAGCTCAGGGAGACCCTTAAGGCCGGCCTCTCAGCGCTCTAGGTCGGCAATGAAGGGCTGTCCCGATGAGCCCGCTCTGGCGCCCCACCGGTAACAACCCCGGTCAGGGCATTGTTCCCTTTACCCGCCGTCCCCCGCTGGACTCCCTCGTAATGCGTATCTCGCCAGGCGCCAAGCGGATCTCCCCCAGAACCTGAAGTGGTCTCACACCCACAGGATGGCCTCGGACGTTGGGTCGATGACCAGTCGTCACGGAAAGGCAGCGACGAACACGTCGTTGAGGGGTTTCACGTCTTCGGCGGTGATCTCACTGTTGGGTTGCGTGTCGGACAGATAGACGATCACTGCTTGCGATTTCGGCAGCACGGTGATGTGCTGCTCGCCGGCCCCCGCTGCGGTGTAGCCAGGCCCGTCGGGCTCACCGAGGATCCACCAGAAAAGGCCGTAGTCAGGGTTGAGTGTTGATGGTGAGGTGGATTGTCGGATCCAGTCGGCCGGCACGATCTGGTGGCCGTTCCAGACTCCGCCGCGACGGTAGAGCTCCCCGATTTTGATCATGTCCGGTGCCGTCAGCCGCAGACCGGCCGGGCCGAGCTGGATGCCGTTGGGGTCGGTTCCCCATCCGAACCCGGCCTTGGCGAACTCCGGGGCAAACAGATTGGGGAGTGGCCGGGAGAACGCTGGGCGGGTTGAGATGCCTAGCGGATCGAACAGCTTCTCTCGGGCGTAGTCGAGGATCGTGCGGGGGCGGTCGCCATCTGCCCGTTCCAGGGCAGCCCCAAGCACCGCCGCCGCCAGGTGAGCACTGGGGTTGGAGTACCAGAAGGCTGTCCCCGGCGGGTACTGCGGGCGCTTCAGCAGCAGCTCGACATAGTCTCCGCCAGGCTCCCCCGACTTCTCCCACTGATCCCCCACGGGCATGTAGTCGTCGAAACCGCCCGACATGGTCATCAGCTGGCGCAGAGTGACCTTGCCGGTGTCGTCGCTCATCGCTTGGCGATGCTCCGGCATCAGCTCGGCGAGTGGCTGGTCGATGCTGGCGATGAGACCATCGCCGATCGCGATCCCGATCAGAATAGAGACCACACTCTTCGTCACCGAAAATACGTGCCCGTGGTCGCCGTCGGCGAAGCCGTGCCGGTAGTGGGCGATCTTGGTCTCGCCGTCGACACTGACCAGCACGGCCCGCACGTTGTCTAGCGTGGCCGGGCCGGTGGTGATCGCCTTCTCGATCTCGGCCTCCAGCGCCACATAGTCGATAGGCGGCTTGCTGGCAGGCGTTGGCTCTGACGTGGTCACAGGCGGCGGAGCAGGGGAGGGCGAACAGCCCACGGCCGGAGCCAGCATGATGATCGTGGCCAGCAGGCAACGTGCAGCACCCAGATTCATCTGCGCCTCGTTCACCGGTCGCTGACGGAGCGCATCCGCAAGAGCGGAACGACGCCCCAGACCATGCGATCTAGTCGAAGTTAGTTGGGAGAGTATCGCTGCCTGCTGCTCCTGGCGCTGGCTGAGGCGCCGAACATCACTGCCAGACCCGTGAGTAACAAACTGAGTAGCACCCCACACACTGATGCACGTCCAACCTCGCACGGTGCCGGACGTTCCGACGCGGTGTCCCACGCTAGACACCCGGTTTGCTGTTGGGCGCTGATTCAGCGCGGTCGGGGCGACAGGTCAGGATGGATGCGTGGTCACGGTTGACGATGTCCGAGCGGTGCTCGCGGGGTTGCCGCGCAGCAGCGAGGTGCTGGTGGGCGATCGGGTGAAGTTCCGTGTCGGTCAGATCGTGTATGTCGCGTTCAGCCAGGACGAGACCGAGATCGGGTTCGCCTTCCCGAAGGAGGAACGCGCCGCACTGGTGGCGGCGCGGCCGGACGTGTTCTTCCTCCCGCGCGAGTCGGAGTTGCGCTTCCACTGGATTGAGGCGTGGCTGGATGCGCTCGACCCGGACGAGATGCGCGAGTTGGT
>DATFQP010000095.1:0-6913 GCA_035264145.1 Propionibacteriaceae bacterium | reverse complement strand
GGAGACCCTCGGCCGGCACGGCCACCACCACTGACGGGCCTTCGTCGACGGCGTCTGCGACCTAAATCGAATCGCTGCCGCCAGTTTCTAGCGGGATGCCGTCCGGCGACATGGCCTGTCTAAACCGGCGAGGGAGCGTCTGGCCGCAGCAGACCGGCGGTCCGAAGATCTGACCACGCGGCGGGTGGAACCCTGCTGTTATAGAGCTTGATGTTCCGCTGAACTTCGGCGGCGGAGCGCATACCCAGAGTCACGTTCACGACGCAGGGATGGGCCAAAGGAAAAGCGATGGCGGCAGCGGGAAGGCTGGTTCCGTGCTGCTCACAGATATCGGCAATCTCGTTGGCGCGCGCGATCACCTCGGGTGCAGCATCTTCGTAGTCGTACCTGGCCCCTGGTCCAGGCCGCGGCTGGGCGAGAATTCCTGAATTGAAGACGCCGACGGCTACCACGCTTTTGTCCACTGCTGCTGCCGCCGCCAGTACGTCTTCGAGTGCGTCCTGCTCCAGCAGGGTGTATCGGCCGGCGAGCATGACGACGTCCACAGGGGTTTCCCGCAGGAACTGGGCGAGCATCGGAGCCCGGTTCATGCCGACGCCGAATGCCCTGAGAACTCCTTGCGAGCGAAGTTCAGCGAGTGTAGGTATCGCCTCCTCGACCGCCTCGTGCCAATGGTCATCCGGGTCATGCACAAAGACCACGTCAAGCCGGTCCAAGTGCATACTGGCAAGCGTCGCATCGATCGATCGCAGTACGCCGTCGCGGCTGTAGTCTCGCTCTCGGCGCAGCTGGTCCGGCACGGCGAACCCCTCGCTGTCGCAACCCGTGGGGTGCGGATTCGGAACGAGCAGTCGGCCCACCTTGGAGGACACGACGAATTCGCCACGTGGCAAGCCCTTGAGCGCTTGACCGAGCCGCCGTTCCGACAATCCCAACCCATAGTGCGGCGCGGTGTCGAAGTATCGAATGCCCGCCTGCCAAGCAGCTTCTATTGCCTCCTCAGCATCCTCGTCGGAAGTCTTTTGGTAGAGGTTGCCAATGACGGCGGCACCGAAGCCGATTTCGGTGAGGGACACGTCGGTGCCGTTGAGGATCCGGGTTCGCACTTTGGTCGCTCCGCATCAGGTCGGACTTAGCGCCGGGGAATTAGCAGCACGCTCGGGCCATCCTTCGGCCCTTTCAACTCCGCTCGCAGCTGATCTCCGCCTGCCTGGATCGTGCCTTGTCCGACAAGGAACTGAGTGCCGGCTATTTCTAGGCCCCTATCGTCCCGCTGCAGGTTGACGGTTCCTCGGGCGGCCACGACAGCGGCCAGATGTTTCGGGGTGGCGAGCCAGCGCACCCACGGTTCATCACTGGGCCGTGCTTCGTCCAGAGATACCGGCGAGGAGGTGCGCAGGATGGGCCCGGCCTTCGCCATCCAGCGGCCGAGCTCCTCTAGCGCCTTCCGTTGCACCGTCGGAATAGATCCCTCCGCCGTGGGTCCCACGTTGAGCAGCAAGCGGCCGCCGCGTGACACCACGTCGGTTAGATACCTGGCCAGCTCGTATCCACTGAGGGAATGGTGCTCGTCTTCCACCTGGTTGTAGCCGAACGAGAAGCCGATTCCGCGGCAGTTCTCCCACGGTCCCGCCTGCTCGTGTTCCCGCCCAGCCTCGTATTCACTGGTTCGAAAGTCCCAGTGGGTAGCACCCCAGCGGTCGTTCACCACCCCGTCGGGAACCGCGGTGTAGTAGCGCTCGAACAGAGCATGAAGCGAGAAGGGGCCACCGCGTTTACCTGCGTCCGGCCAGTCGATGTCATTCCAGAGCACATCAGGTGCGTACCGTGCTACGAGATCTTGCACGTGTAGGTATGCATAAGTGTTGTAAGCGGCGTCGACCGGTCGCAGGCGCCGGAGATCTGCCACCGAGCTGATCGGCGGCAGGTTTGTGATCGACCAGTCCAACCCTCCTGAGTAATACACGCCGAATCGCAGGCCCTCAGCTCGGACTGCGCTGGCGATCTCGGAGATCAGGTCACGGCGCGGACCCCTGTGCACAGTGTTGCGAGGCCCAGTGCCGGGAGCGTCCCAGAGGGTGACTCCATCGTGATGCTTGCTGGTCGGTATGACGTATTCGGCGCCCGCGGCCGCGAACAGTCGAGCCCAATCGTGCGGGTCGAAGGCGGAGGCCGTCCATGAATCGAGGAAATCGTCGTAAGGTGCCCCGCCGTAAACCTGCTGATGGTGGTCTGAGGCAGGGCTGCCGGGGATGCGGATGGTGTTGTAGTACCACTCCGCGTACGGGTTGTGCTTGAACCATGCGGTCTCGGGCACCACCCCGAGCGCTCCTGTCGGCTCAGCCCAAGCCGGCACGCAGTACGGACCCCAGTGGATGAAGATGCCAAAACGCGCCTGCGCGAACCATTGGGGCAGTGGACGTTCCAGCGACGCCCACAGCTCTGCGGTGTCGGGTTGATTGGCACTAGTGCTAGGGGCTGTGTCGTCGTGGGTCATGGGACGAGCTCCAAACGTGCTGGAATGAGGCTCTTGGGCGAGCCAGCGAACTTAGGGCACCAGCTAACTACCCGACCGCTGACAGAGACACACCCGATGCCTGCGACGCTAGGTTTCATGCCGCGGCGGCTGCTCGGCTGAGCATTCGGTATCAGCTCAAGGGCAACTGCCGAGGTTGTCGCCTCTTACGTCCTGGGAGCAAGCATGACGGCAACTCGCGCTGTGATCACTGAGATGGAAGTGCGTGATGTTCGCTTTCCCACCTCTGAGCACCTGCACGGGTCGGACGCCATGAACCCTGATCCCGACTACTCCGCCGCGTACGTGATCCTGCGGACCAACGCCTCGGATGGGCTCGAGGGCCACGCCCTGGCCTTCACGATCGGCCCTGGCAATGACGTCCAAGCTCGCGCGATCGAGGCATTACATGATCATGTGCTCGGTCTTGAGGTGAACGAAATCTGCGCGGACCTAGGTGGATTCAGCCGTCGCTTGGTTTACGACCCACCGCTGCGCTGGCTCGGCCCCGAGAAGGGTGTGATGCACATGGCGATCGGAGCCGTCATCAATGCCGCGTGGGACCTTTCCGCCAAGCGTGCAGGCCAACCGGTATGGCAGTTCTTGGCCGAGATGTCACCGGAGGAGGTGGTCACGATGGTCGACTATCGCTACCTAACCGACGCCCTCACCCCGGAGGAGTCGCTGGAAATCCTGCGCCGAGCGGAACCGGGCCGTGCTGAGCGAGCCGCTGTGCTGCGGTCGAGAGGATATCCGGCCTACACGACCAGTCCTGGCTGGCTGGGTTACTCCGACGCGAAGCTGCAGCGCCTCGCCGAGGAGGCCGTCGCCGAAGGTTTCACCCAGATCAAGCTCAAGGTCGGGGCGAGCGTCGAAGAGGACGTGCACCGGATGGGCCTGGCCCGTGCCGTCGTGGGCCCGGATATCCGGGTTGCGGTTGATGCGAATCAACGCTGGGATGTGGCCGCGGCGGTCGAGTGGATGAGACGTCTTGCACCGTACGACCCCTATTGGATCGAGGAGCCGACGTCCCCGGACGACATCCTGGGTCACGCCCGCATCCGCCGCGAGATATCTCCCATCAAGGTGGCCACCGGCGAGCACGTCGCCAGCCGCGTCGTCTTCAAGCAACTGCTACAGGCAGACGCCGTGGACGTCGTTCAGATCGATGCGGCACGTGTCGGTGGCATCAATGAGAACATCGCGATCTTGCTACTGGCCGCCAAGTTCGGGGTGCCGGTCTGTCCGCACGCCGGCGGCGTCGGGCTATGCGAAATGGTGCAGCACCTGGCCATGTTCGACTTCGTGGCCGTCTCCGGCACGACCCATGACCGAGTCCTGGAGTACGTCGACCATCTGCACGAGCACTTCGTCGACCCCGTACGGATGCGGCAGGGGCACTATCAAGCCCCGTCAGCTCCAGGACTCAGCGCCGAGATGCACATGAAGTCGCTGGACGAGTATGCCTATCCCAATGGACCGGTTTGGATTGAACGCGGTGCTTGAGGAAGGGCTCGGGAGACAAACCACGGCCGGTTTCATCGACGCCCACCATCACGTGTGGGACCTGACACACCGTCCACAGCCATGGCTGGCCGAGCCCGATCTTCGTGCTCTTCGCCGCTCCTTCAATACCACCGATCTTGCCGCTGATGCGGCCGCCGGCTTGTGCGGTCGGACGTTAACGGCAACAGTCCTCGTGCAGTGCCTTCCGCTCCTGGCGGAAACAGAGGAAATCCTCGGCCTAGCACAGCAAGACCAGCTCGTGGTCGGCGTCGTTGGCTGGGTGGACCTGACAGATCCCCGGGTGGGAAGCCAGCTCGATCGGATACGAAACCTTCCCGGCGGACAGTTGCTGGTCGGTGTCCGGCACCTGGTGCAAGGGGAGTCTGATCCAAGGTGGCTGCTGCGAACGGATGTGCGGCGCGGCCTCGACGAGGTCGCAGAACGCGGCTTGTGCTACGACCTCCTGATCCTGCCACACCAACTACCGGCGGCGGCCACCTTGGCCGTAGAGGCACCCCATCTGCGACTGGTGCTTGATCACGCGGCCAAGCCACCACTACGCTCCGGTGACCTTGCTGAGTGGACCGAGGGCGTGCGCTCGCTCTCTGCAGCACCACAGGTCGTGTGCAAGTTCTCCGGATTGATCACGGAGGCTGATCATGAGAGCTGGAGTACGAAAGACTTGCGGCCGGTGACGGAGGTGCTGCTAGAGGAATTCGGGCCCCAGCGGCTCATGTTCGGAAGCGACTGGCCAGTCTGCCGAGTAGCCGGTGGCTGGGCCGCCTGGGCAACAGCCGCTGAAGACCTCCTCACACCGCTGTCGCCCGCAGACCTCGACCACATTCTCCAGGGCACAGCTCGCCGCGCCTACGATCTCGGCTGAAATAGTCGCGCTAACACGGTTCGAACAGAAGGTCACGACCCGGGAGGGGACATGCTCTTAACTGAGCTGCTGCATCCAGAGATCCTTGCGGGGTTAGCGAGTGCCGGTCATGGGAGCAAAGTCCTGCTCGCCGACGGTCACTACCCAGCGAGCACGGTGGTAGGGCGCCAGGCCCGGACCGTGTATCTGAATCTCACACCCGGACTGCTGAACGTCTCGACCGTCCTTGACGTCTTGCTGCGCACCATCCCCATTGAGGCTGCTGCAGTCATGGTCCCTCTCGCTGCGGAACCGGAGCCAGAAGCTATCAGGGAATACCGTGACCGCTTGACGTCCGTCCCAGTCGAAGAGCTCGACCGCTTTGCCTTCTACGCGCAGGCGCGGAGCGATGACTTGGCCCTGTTGATCGTCACTGCGGACGTAAGAACCTACGCCAACCTGCTGCTGACCCTCGGGGTGCGCAGTAACTGAAGAACGCCCTCTGGGTTGCGATTCCGCTCCGGTCGACGATGAGCGTACGTGGGCGGCCGCGCTGCGGTTGTCCCCTCGCGCTCGTTCACTGAGCTCGTTCACTGTGCGAGCCAGCGCGGGTCCGGGAGCACTCGCCGCGTTCCATCGAGTGCACCAGCTCGACGACGGGGTCGTAGCGCTCCGACCGGCAATCAGGAGAGCCCGGTGACCTCAAACAGGCGCCATTCGCCGGGGATGCCCCTCAGCTGGTGAGACCCGTGGTCGGCGAACTGAATTGATGAACCGACCACCAGATCCTTCACCGTTCCGGACACCAGCACCTGGCCGGCGTCGGCAAGTGCCATGACCCGCGCGGCAATGTGCACCGCGATCCCGGCGACTTGCCCGTCCTCGATCTCGACCTCGCCGCAGTGCAACCCCGCTCGAATTTCGATCCCCAGCGATCGGACCGCCGAGGCGATCTCCGAGGCGCACCGCACGGCGCGAGCCGGGCCGTCGAAGGTTGCCAGGAACCCGTCCCCGGTCGTGGCGACGTCCCTCCCCCGGTAACGGTCGAGATGCGTCCGCACCAGCCGGTCATGTGCGGCCCTGAGATCGAGCCACCGCTGATCACCAAGCCGGGCAGCCAGATCGGTCGAGCCCACGATGTCGGTAAACAGCACAGTGGCCAGGATGCGGTCCTCTGCCGGCGCCGGACGAGCCCCGGTCAAGAACTCCTCGATCTCGTCGAGGACCGGCTCGGCGCTCACAAACGGCGGGTACCAGTCAGCACCTGACAGTTCCACGTACTTAGCGCCGGCGATGTGCTCGGCGAGGTATCGGCCCATCGGCACCCGGTAGTGCTGGTTGTCGGTCCGGTGCACGATCAGTGTTGGCGCCTGGATGCTCCTCAGCACCGACCGCACGTCCACCTGAAGCACCCATCGGTACATCTGGGTTGACGCGGCCGGCGAGGCCGAGAGCCGCATGTACCGACCAGTCCAGCGCTGCAGCTGTGGGTCGCCGGCCACGCTGGGGGCTGACAGCTCGAGTACGACCCCCGTGCCCCACGAGCGCTCCCAGATTCGCAGGAAACGCTCCGCCGCGTCCTCAGGCATTCCGATCGGATAATCGGCTGCCCGAAGCATCCTGGCAAACGTGTTCACCAACACCAAAGCACGACTGCGTTGCGGATAGGTGGCTGCGAACATCATGGCCATCGGGCCGCCTTCGGCATCCCCCATCAGGGCGGCCGTCTCAGAGCCGGCAGCGTCCAAGACGATGCGGGCGTCGTCCATCCAGTGCTCAAGTGTCGGCAGCGCGCCCTGGGCGACGGGGTCCGAGAGGCCGGCACCTCGCTTGTCGAAGCAGATCACCCGGGCGAACTGACCGAGACGGTCCAGGTAGCGCGCCATGGACGGGTGCTCCCACATCACTTCGACGTTGCTCGCCCAGTTGCCGATGAACAACAGGTCGAAGGAGCCCCGGCCAAAGACCTGATAGGCGACGTACCCGTCCTCGCTCTTGGCGTACCGAGTTTCGGGAGCGGCCGCAGCCCA
>DATFQP010000094.1:0-10580 GCA_035264145.1 Propionibacteriaceae bacterium | reverse complement strand
CAGCATCCAATCCTGCAGGTAGCTGCCGTGGATAAGGTTCAAGCCGCCGAATCCGGCGTCCTGAACCCGGGCGCGCATCTCGCGGACCATCGGATGGAAGCGGTAGGCGAACGGCATCGTGTTCTCCACACCGGTCTCGGCTGCCACCGAGGCGGCCTGTTGCGCTTCCTCGAAGCTGAGCCCGAGCGGCTTCTCGCAGATCACATGCTTCCCGGCTCTCATCAATGTGGTCGCGTAGTGCACATGGGACGCATTGGGCGTACACACATGGACCAGATCCACATCGGCCGCAGCCACCGCGTCGATGTTGGGATAGCTGTGCGGAAGGTTCCAATCGATCGCCACCTGATCGGATCGGGTTGGGCTGGATGCCATGACTCCGACGACGTCGGCGCCGGCCAGCATGGCGGCGCGGCGGTGCACACCACCGATCATCCCGGCGCCAAGGATGGCGACGCGCAGCCGGTCGGTCATGCTCGGCAGACTAACCCAGCCCACTGGTGAGGCTGGAGATCGGCTTCACCTCGGGCGTCATCGACAGTGCCACATCCGCCGACCAGCGAAAAACAATTCAGGAAAAATGCTGCCGCCCCTTGTCCATAGTGAACTGATGTGGTTATGTGACTATGACGTGGTCAAGCCATGCGCCACACCGCATCCACCTTTGAGGGGTGTCGCGCATGCCGACGTCATCGCAGGTTGTTCTCCATCCCACCGTTGCCTCCGCCGTGCTGGCCGACGGTCGAAATCAGGACGCAAAGTCCCCACAGCAAGCGCAGCGACAAGAGCTCGCTGACCGTACTGTCGCCTTGTTGACCAGGGCTCGTCAGGTCGGTGAAGAGGAGCGCCAGCAGATCATCGATGAGGTGGTCACCTCACACCTCTGGCTCGCGGAGACATTGTCGCGGCGCTTTCTTCACCGCGGAGAGGACGAAGAGGACCTGCTTCAGGTTGCTCGCACAGGCCTGGTTGAGGCTGCCCAGCGCTTCGCTCCCGAGCAAGGTGCGTTCATCGCGTTCGCCGTGCCCACCATCACCGGGGTCTTGAAGCGGCACTTCCGTGATCATGGCTGGATGGTGCGACCGCCGCGCCGGACCCAGGAGCTGGCATCGGGTATCTGGCAGCAATGGCCGTCGCTGGTTCAATCCATCGGCGCCATCCCGAGCGCGCAGGATCTGGCGAGCCAGCTGGGTGAGAGCGTTGGCGCCGTGCAACAGGCGCGCTACGCGAGCCACTGCTACAGTCCGGCGTCGATCGAGGCGGCTGTCGCACGGGGCATGTCGTTCTCCTCGACCGAAAGCGACGAGGAGATCGACCGAGCCGAGGCGCGTCTCATCGTGAGCGCGGCACTGGATCAGCTGACGGATTGTGAGCGGCAGTTGCTGTGGTACCGCTTCTACGAGCAGCGTTCTCAAGCCGAGATCGCTGCCGCTATCGGGACCAGTCAGATGCAGGTGTCGCGGCTGCTGTGCCGCGTGCTCGGCAAACTGCGTTCAATCATCGGAGCCCCTGGGGAGACCGCGCTGGCGTCATGAGTGGCATTTCCTTGATCGAGGAGATGCGCGCTGATCGCACCCCCGGGCTGGGTGGCCATGGCTAGTGATCAACTCTTCCGACTTCTCGTCGGAACGCGAAAGGAGACTGTGTCTGATGAGCTTCGAACCCCGGTACGCCATCGTCACGGCGTCCGACTCCGGTATCGGCAAGGCTACGGCGGTGGCTCTGGCAAATGACGGCATGGATGTCGGGATCACCTGGCATTCGGATTCCGATGGTGCCGAGGCGACAGCCGAGGAAGTGCGAGCAGCGGGACAGAAGGCGTACGTCGCGCAGCTCGACACCGGCGACCTGCCGGGCTGCGGTGATGTCGTTGACGATCTCGCCGAGCAACTCGGCGGATTGGATGTGTTCGTCAACAACGCCGGTATGGGCGCCGCCAACCTCCTGCTGGACACGTCTTACGACGACTGGCGCAAGATCGTCGCCGTCGATCTGGACGGTGCGTTCGTCTGCCTGCAACGCGCGGCCCGTCGGATGGTTTCGGCTAACGCCGGCGGCCGGCTGATCGCGGTGACCAGCGTGCATGAGCACCAGCCGCGTGTCGGCTCGGGCGCCTACGACGCCGCCAAACATGGGCTCGGCGGGTTGATGAAGACCTTCGCCCTCGAACTGGGCCGCTACGGGATCACGTCCAACTCGGTCGCGCCGGGCGAGATCGCAACGCCTATGACCGGGCAGGAAGACGAGGATCCGTCAGCACAGGAGCGGCCTGGCATTCCGCTGCGCCGACCCGGCGATGCACGCGAGATCGCCGCGGTGATTGCTTTCCTGGCCAGCCCCAAGGCTGGGTACGTCAACGGCGCCTCCTGGGTCGTCGACGGCGGCATGCTGCAGATGGGACCGCAGGGCGGCTCGCACATCGAGAGCGACGACTGGCGTACTCCCTGACAGACGGCAAGGGGTCGTGATCTTCGTTATCGCGATCAATCCACCACCGTAGCCAGTGGCAAATGATCATGATCTTCGGTGACGCTGATTCGCGTCGAGGGCTCGGGTGATGTCGCGTGCGGCGCGGACCAAGGCAAGGTTGTCGGGCGCGATCGAGCCGTCGGGCAGCTCGAGGGTGTCTTCCAACCCGATCCGGGTAGCCAAGCCACATTCCGCGGCGTACCGGACTGCTGGCCAGCAACTGCTGCCCTCACCATGGACCAGCAACCGGGACTGGTCGCGCACCTCTTCACCTACTGCAGCGAGCAGCGCGTCGGCCTTTCGGCGGCTATCGGTGGCATTGAGACCATCAGGCAGTTCGAGAAGCACTCGAAAGCAGTCGTCGCGGTGCGGTGAGGCCGACCATGCCCCGACCGCCTGCTCATGCCACAGCCCCGCTTCGACGCCGACACCCCGCTCAAGCAACGCCGCCGTGAGGGCTTCCGCCCCTGGCTCATGCCAATTGACCGACGCGAAATCGGGCAGTACCGACCAGGTGCGGACCAGCATGGCGCGTTCCTTCGGGTCGGCAACGGCCCATGCCCCGGTGGTCACGCCGAGCGGCACCGCGGGTCGTACTGCTCGGGCGGCGACCAGTGCGGCCGCCAGATCATCTGCCTCCAGGGTGTCGAAGCCTGCTGCATTCTTTGCGTGGAAGTGAACCGCTCCAACGCCAGCGGTGGCGACCAACGCGACGTCTCGCGCGAGCGCCTTCGGGCTGATCGGGAGGGCTGGATGTTCGGCCGCGGACCGAGGGCCATTCAGACAGGCCTTGAGCAACACCTGACTGATCCTGCCAGCCTCGCTTTCCCCATTGCTGGTTCGGAATCACCCGCTCGATCCCAGGGGAGACCAGCATGCCGGCGGGCGCCTCGGATTCAGCGTCCTGTTCCGAAGGTGCCGAACCTGCCAACGCTCGTCAATTCAGATCAGGCAGGCCGCTCGGCGCGGCGATCTGTCAGTGCGCCCGCTGGATTCACCATCCCCGCCTCATCCCCGCTCCGCGGGCTTGGGCAAGCTAGGACCTCGTGAGCGATCAGATCGTCCAGACGGCGCAGCGGGTTTTCGGCCACGACTCGCTGCGACCTGGCCAAGACGAGGCCGTGCGGGCGCTGCTCCATGGACACGATGTGTTGCTGGTCCAGCCCACCGGCGGCGGCAAGTCGCTGGCCTATCAGCTGCCAGCGGTGCTTATCGACGGCCCGACCTTGGTCGTCTCGCCCCTGTTGGCGTTGCAAGAAGACCAGACCAGCCGGCTGGAGGAGTACGGCCGCCGGACGGTGGCGCGCCGAGTCAGCTCGGCCGAAACCAAGAAGGAGCGCGATCAAGCACTGGATGACGCGGCGGCCGACCGAGTCGAGTTCCTCTTCCTGGCTCCCGAACAACTGGCAAACGACGAGGTGCGGCAGGCCGTGAATGCGATGCGACCGACCTTGGTCGCCGTCGACGAGGCGCACTGCGTGTCGTCCTGGGGGCATGACTTCCGCCCGGACTACCTCCGCCTCGGTGAGCTTCTCGAAGGCCTGGACGGCGCGCGGATCATCGCGCTGACCGCCACTGCCGCTCCGCCTGTTCGTACCGACATACTCGAACGGCTGCGGCTGCATAATCCGGTGATCGTGGTCGGGGGCACTGCTCGGGAGAACATCTATCTGTCCGTCTCCCGTTGCCTCGACCAATCCGATCAAGAGAAGAAGGTTCTGGAGGCGGCCACGACGACAGACGGGCCGGGCATCGCCTACGTAGCTACCCGCAAAGCTGCCGAGCACTATGCGGATGAGCTATCAATGCGAGGCGTGCGGTCGGCCGCATACCATGCAGGCCTCCCGAAACGGGTACGCGAGGACGTCCAGCAGCAGTTCATGGCGGGTGCCATCGACGTGATGGTTGCCACGTCAGCGTTCGGTATGGGAATCGACAAGCCGGACATCCGATTCGTTATCCATGCTCAAGCGCCGGAATCGCCGGACGAGTATTACCAGCAGGTCGGCCGGGCCGGTCGCGACGGAGATCCGGCCCTCGGCATGCTGTTCTATCGGCCGGAGGATCTCGGCCTCGCCCGATTCTTCACGGCTTCGGTTCCCAAGGTCGACAATGTGGCGGCTGTGCTCGGCGCCATGGCCACCGACGGCATCGGCTCACGCGCGGACCTCGCTGATCGGACCGGCCTCAGTGTCCGCGCGGTCGGACGAATCCTCAACCTGCTGGACGAGACCGGGCTTGACGAGGACAGTTCTGCAGTGGACCAGGTGATCACTCGAGCCGAGGCGTACCGCTCGATTCAGAAGTCGCGCATCGAGATGATGCGGGCCTACGCCGAGACCCAGCGATGCCGGCGGCAGTTCCTCCTTCGATACTTCGGCGAAATTGAGGCCCACATCTGCGGTGATTGCGACAACTGTCACGCCGGCACGGCCAGCGACGAGCCGGAGACGGCCAGTCCCTTCGCGGTCGAGCAGCGCGTCCAGCACGACACATTCGGCTCCGGGACCGTCATGAGCGTGGACGGCGATGAGATCACGGTGCTCTTCGACGAAGTCGGCTACCGCACCCTGTCGCTGCCAACCGTGCTCGAGCGACAGCTGCTGGTCGAGGCATGACCGGAGATTTGGCGCTGCTGGCACGTATGGACGCACCAAGCCGAAAAGCCGCCGGTGGTGAGCACCTGCCAGCCGCCGAGTGGGGGGAAGGAATTCCGTGCGCATCCTGATGTGGGACGTGCACGGGGGCTACACCGACTCGTTGCTCACCGGGTCCCATGATTACCTTTTCCTGCCGCCGGACGCCGCAGGGTGCGGTGGCCTGGCTCGCTTGCGCAGCTCGCCGTCGGCCTCGGCCCGGGAGGTGAGTGCCGACGAGTTGCGCGACGACCCACCAGATCTCGTCCTGCTTCAGCGGCTGGAGGAAGTCGATCTCTGCCGCGAGCAGCTCGGTCGATGGCCTGGGGTCGATGTGCCCGCGATCTTTCTCGAGCACAACACGCCCAAGGTCGACGTCCCCAATACCCGTCACCCGCTGGCCGATGCGCCCGGACTGTTGATCATTCAGGTCACGCACTTCAATCACCTCTTGTGGGACTGCGGCAACGCCCCCAGCCGCGTGATCGAGCACGGCATCGCCGACCCGGGGCTGCGCTACTGCGGCGAGGACGACAGCTTGGCATTCGTCGTGAACGAACCCGTACGTCGGTGGCGGGTGACAGGGACCGACCTGTTGTGCCGTTTTCACGGGCTGCAGATCGACGCCTTCGGCATCGATGCCGACCTGTTGGCCGACGCGCTTCATCCGGGTGATCCGAAGATCAGCTTCGCGGGCAACCTGCGGCCAGAGGAGCTGTATGAAGCCATGGCTCTACGGCGGGCCTATCTGCACCTCAACCGCTGGACATCACTCGGGCTGTCGCTGATCCAGGCCATGTTGTTAGGCATGCCAGTGGTCGTGCTGGACGCCACCGAGGCGTCGCGCGCCGTTCCGCCGGACGCCGGGGCCTTGTCCAGTGACGTGGTTGAGCTTGTCGAAGCGGCGCGAATGCTGCTGCGCGACCCCGAAGAGGCCGCCCGCCGAGGGCAGATCGCCCGCCGAGCAGCGCTCGAAAGGTACGGAATCGAGCGTTTTCTCCGCGATTGGGATGCTGCGTTCGCCAACGCTGCGAGCTAGGCGGGCTGATCACCCGAGCGCCTGGTAGGCCTCCAGATTGGCCAGCTGAAGGTCCCAACGCGGGTGCCGGTCGGTAGGCGCGCGGAGCACTTCGAGGATCCGCTTGGCCCGCACGAGCGGCAGGATCAGATCATCGTCGTCGCCAGGCATTCTGCTCCCGCCGTCGCGGTAACCGGCCATGAAGTCGGCTATCCCGGGACGCCAGTCGGCGGGGTCGCAGAACGGCCACAAGCTCGCCGCCAGGTCCCAGACCAGCCAGTCGATGTCGGCTTCCTCCCAGTCGAGCAGTGCCGTCACCGATCCGTCCTGCACGAGCACGTTCCCCGGGAAGATGTCGTTGTGGGTAATGCCGACGGCTGGCCGTCGACTTCGGTCGATCTGGGAGACCAGCCGGATCAGGTCCGTACGAGCCTGAGCAATCAGTCCCAGCCACCGGGCGAATGTCGGCGGCATATCTCGCAATGGCGGAATCGGCAAGTCGCGAAGTCGCGCGTGACCCGGCCGACTGGGCAGGTCGATCACCATGGCGTGCAGGCGCCCAAGCGCGGCGCCGACCGCGCGCCGGTCTGACGGCCGCGCCGGGCTGCCCGGCCGGAACGGCATCAGCCACACCGGTTGCTTGTCGTGTAGGAAGAACGTCGAGCCGTTCCGCTCAGGCAGCGGGGAAGGCACCTCCGGCAGCCGGTCGGCAAGCATCCCTAGCAGCCGATGCTCCCAAGACAGACTGTCGAGATCGGCGGGCGGATGCTTGAGATAGAGGACCAGGTCGAGGCCCTCCAGCAGGAATACGTCATTCGCGTAACCCCCGGTCAGCCTTCGGGCGCTGATTGGAGCGTGCATGCCATAGTGCTCCGAGACCACCGCCAACAAGTTCTCCGGCATGTCGGTCGCAGCCGGACCTGTGGGGTGCGGAGGCATCAGATATCGCTCGGCGGTGAGTTTGAACCGCCTGCCTGCCGGTGATCGTCGGTCCGCCAGCCAGGACCGGTGCACGCGCAGGAGCGGGTGGACAACACGAGGACGTTGGTCACGATATGGCGAAACTGACCGGCCGCCCGGCGGCGCTCGCCGGCTGGGCCAGACGCCGGAAGGCGGCATCCAGCACATCCTCGACGCCAATCCTGAGCAAGCCTGGATCCGGCTGATCACCGTGCGGATCGCCGCTCGAACCATGCCAGAGAACGGTGTGCGGTCCGTCGGCTGGAGGACCCCACTGGCTCGGCGGAGTCGGTCCGAAGAGCAGCACCGAGGGCGTACCGTACGCGCTGGCCAGGTGAGCGACGCCGGTGTCGCCGCAGATGACCAGCCGCGCGGTCGCGATCAGAGCAGCCAACTGGACGACATCCAACTCGCCGCAGAGATTGCTCTCCGCCGGCAGCCCGCCGCTGCCGACCACGAGCGCGGCCACGCTCGCCTCGTCGGACGTGCCGGTGACCAGGACCTGCTGGCCGTCAGCGGCCAGTCGGCGGGCGACGGCCCCGAAGCGTTCGGCCGGCCAGCGCCGGGCAGGGGCTGCCGCGCCGGGATGTACGACGACTGCGTTGGTGACCAGCGGCGGCACGTCGGGCACCGACAGGCGCAGATCGCGCGGATCGGCTCGAATCCCGTGGCACCCCAGCAGTCGGCACCAGCGGCGTACCTCGTGAAGATCATCCGTCCAGTCGGGACCACTGACCCCTCGTCGCAGCGGATGGCGGTGAGTGATCAGATGACGAGCGCCTGTCGCTATAAGATCATCGATGCTGTCCGGGCCGCTGCCATGCAGATTGGCCGCCAGATCGGGTCGCGGGTCAACCCGGCCCAGCCGGCCGAGACCGTCGGTCGGATGTAGCTGCTCAAGTGCTCCGGTCAAGCCGATCAGCGGCTGGAGGTAGGGGGGAGCGGCGAGCGTCAGCACGGCGTCCGGGTACGCCGAACGAATGGCCCGGTACGCCGGCACACCCGTGAGGAAGTCCCCGAGCCCGAGCGCGCGCAGAATCAGGACGTGCCGCACGGTCAGGGCCAGGACGCCTCGGTGGAGGCGCACACCACCAGCTCGCGGACTTCACAGCCATGCGGCTGGCTCAGGGCAAAGACCACCGCCGCCGCCACGTCGGCCGGCTGGTTCAGTTTGGCGTCGGGCGGCGGCTTGTACTGCTCGGTCCGGCCGTCGAAGAAGGGGGTGTGCATGCCGCCCGGGATGAGCAGGGTGACGCCGACTTCACCCGCCGTCTCGGCGGCCAGCGCCCGGGTGAAGCCGACGACGCCGAACTTGGATGCGCAGTAGGCCGTGGCGTCGCCGACCGCCTTGATACCCAGGGTGGAGGCGCAGGTCACCACCCGGCCCTGGCTCCGCTTCAGATGCGGCAATGCCGCCCTGATCACCGCTGCGGTGCCCAGCAGGTTGACCTTGATCACCCGCTCCCAGTCCGCCATCGGCACCTGATCAAGGGGTCCACAGGAGTCGATCCCGGCGGCGGTGAAGACACCGTCCAAGCGGCCGCCATTGGCAGCCACGATGGCACTTACTGCCCGTTCCGCCGCCACGGCATCGGAAAGATCGACCTGCTCGTACGGCACTCCGTCGGTGGGTGCCGCAAGATCGAGAACCAGCGGGCTGCCGCCGGCCGTTCGTACGGCCTCGACGGTGGCCGCGCCGAGCCCGGATGCACCGCCGGTGACCAGGATCGTGCCGAGCCTGGTGCGGCCATCGACAGGAGAAATATCAGCTGTTGAAGCGTCGGGCATGGTCGTGGTGGTCATGAAGCCTCCTGAGGAACAGTCGGTATGGCGGACTCGTCGAGTCGCCGGTTGAGCGTCGCAGTGTCAACGAGGCGCGACGTCGAGTATCCGGGGATGACCGGAACCAGGACGATCTGGCCACCGAACTGGCGGACGACGTCGGCTTCCGCCATCGGTCGGTTCGCGTAGTCGGTGCCCTTTACCCAGATGTCCGGCTGCAGCTTGGCCAGCAGGTCGGCTGGTGTCTCCTCGTCGAAGATCGCCACCCCGTCGACCGCCTCCAACGCATGCAGGACTCGAGCCCGATCATCCTGGCCGACGATCGGCCGGCTGGCACCCTTGGCCCCGCGGATGGACGCATCGGAGTTCAGACACACGATCAGGGCGTCCCCCAGCGCCCTGGCTTGCTCCAAGAGGCTGACGTGCCCGCGATGCAGTAGGTCGAAGCAACCGCCGGTAGCGACCAGCCGCCCGCCACTACGGCGAATGCGATCAGCCAACTCCAACGGGTCGGATCGCACGTTCGAGCGGCCGGATCCCGGCAGGAATGCGCTCCGGGAGGCGGTGGACAGGGAGGCAGCTGCGCCGGCATGGACATAGGCAGCCGCCGAGCTGACCGCCACTCGAACCGCCGTGTGCGCATCTGCTCCGGCTCGCAGAGCTTCGGCGGCCGCGGTTGCGAAGGCATCACCCGCCCCGCACGTATCCGATCGGATCTGCGCTCGCCGATCGAGCAATGGAACGGTCGAGGTGGCTCGTGACTTCTGGTCGGTGACGGTGGCACCTCGATCACCGCGGGTGATGGCTACCGCCTGTGCGTCCCAAAGCTCGCACAGCCAACTCCCTTGAATCCCCACATCCTCGGACTGGCTGAAGCGGGCGGCCTCTGCCACATTCGGGGTGACCAACGCACAACCCGGAACCGGTTCCGCACCGGCCGGATGCGGATCCCAGACCAGCGGTATCTGCGCAGCTCGATACGTCAGGCGCTCCCGCAAGGCCGAAAGCGCGGCGACGCCGCGTCCGTAGTCGGATACCACGATCGTGCTCGCCTGGGCGAGCGCCTCGTTGACTGCGGGTGGAATAAGTGCACCGTCGGCGCGACCGTCCCCGGTGTCCAGCCGCAGCATCGGCACGCCCGCGGCCGAAACCCGGATCTTGCAGACCGTGCTCCCGCGCAACCGCAGCGGCCGCACGTCCACGATGGGATCGAGCAGGTCGCGCAGCACCTGTCCTGCATCGTCGGCCGCCATCGCGGTGATCAGGACCACCTCGTCGGCCAGCTGAGCGGCGATCAGCGCTGCCAGACCGGCACCACCAGGCCGGTGCCACGACCGTTGCAGGTCGACGACCGGTACGGGAGCATCCGGGCTGAGCCGGTCGGCCGTCCCTTCGATATCGATGTCCAGCAGCGAATCACCGATGATCACCAGCGGTCCGGCAGTCATGTCGGCACTCCTAGTGCGTCGTCGAGCGCGATGCAGAGAGCGTGAACCATCGATAAATGGATCTCTTGCACGGTGGCGACAGTGGCTGCAATAACCGGGATGGCGGAGTCCGACAGCGCGGCAAGGGGGTTCGGCGCCGGCCCGGTCAGTGCCCACACGGTGACCCCGGTCTCTAATGCGGCCTTGGCGGCGGCCACCACGTTGGGGCTGGTCCCGCTGGTGGAGAAGGCGATGAGCACATCGCCCGGCCGGCCGTGAGCCCGGACC
>DATFQP010000093.1:0-8077 GCA_035264145.1 Propionibacteriaceae bacterium | reverse complement strand
CGGAAGGAGTCGCCCCAGCAACCACATTCTTCGCGCCCTTACAGAACACCAGCGAACCGTGAAGCTCATCATCTGATTTCGTCCCGACATTGTCGTCGTTAGGACGGATGCGAGGAGACGTTGCGGGAACGTATCCGCGAGTCCGAACACAGGCGTTCTCCGCACTATTTGAGCGTGTCGGGTCGAACCGACTCTCCAGAGGGCGAACGCAAGTGTCGGGAAGAGCAGGGTCGCAACGGATGCCGCCGCCCTGCGCTCAAAACGCTCCCGCCCTGGCTTGACGGAATTATCGATGGGCGTTGAGCGCGTCGCGTCCAATCATCAGGGTGTGGATTTCGCTGGTCCCATCGAAGATTTGGAGGGCCTTGCTATCTCGAAACAGTCGTTGCACGCGGCTGCTGTGGTGAACGCCCATGGCACCGAAGATTTGGACCGCTTCGACGGCGTGACGCATGGCCGCATCGGTGCTGAACAGCTTTGCCTTGGACAGCAGGATCGGGTCGCCGCCATGCCCGAGGGCGAAGCTGTCGCTGGCGGCCAAGGTAAGTAGGCGAGCGGCTTCGTAGTCGGTGGCCATCAGCCCGATCTTGGTCTGGATAACTTGCATGTTGCTCAAAGGTTGACCGAACGCGGTCCGAGTATTGGCGCGGACCGCGCACTCCCGGATGGCGGCCTTGATGAAGCCGCAGCCGTAACTGGCGGCGTCCACCCGAGCCAGGTTGATACCTTCCATCATTCCTTTGAACCCCGCGACCTTGAGCGCCGAGCCAGCCGGCAACTTGACGTCGTTGAAGGTCAGCTCTCCAAGGGGCATGCCGCGAAAGCTCATCAAGTCAAGGGGTCCGCTACGAGTTATGCCGTCTGATGCCAGGTCGACGACCAGCGCGACGGTCTCAGCGTCGCGGCCATCATGATCGAGTTTGGCCAGCACCACGTTGAACGCGGCGTAAGGGGCGAGGCCGATCCATGTCTTGCCGCCGTTGAGGATCCAGCCGTCATGGTCTCGGGTGGCCACGGTCGAGATGGCCCGGACGTCCGTCCCCGCGTCCGGTTCGGTGACTCCGAACGATCCGTAGAGTTCGCCGCTGAGAAGCGGCTCAAGGTACCGGTCTGCGATGTCGGGTTCGGCGTACCGCTTAAGTAGATAGGCCTGTAGCCGGAGGGCGCCCAGCGCCACCACAGCGGCGGGAAAGGCGGCCGCCACCAGTTCTGTTGTCTGATGGACCAGGCGCATCCGGTGGAGTTGCAGGTTGCGCTGTTCGTCGAACATCAACTCCAACAGCCCTAGGTCGGCGAACTGACGAATGATATCGGGGAAGAATTCGCCATTGTCACTTTCGTCGGCGCGGTGCAGGAGGACGGTGTCGCAATACTTTCCGACGTCTTGCAGATATGCGGCTGGGTCGGTGTCGAAGTCGCGGCGTCCGGCCATGTCAATCTTCTCGATTCATTGTGTTACAGCGTAGCCATCTTGCCACTGTAAAGTTGCCAGTGGTAAGTTGCCGGCATGCTCAAGCCCTATCACCACGGTGATCTCCGGGCGGCTGTGCTTACGGCCGCCGAACAAGTCATCGCCCGCGATGGGGTCGACCAGCTCAGTCTTCGCTCCTTGGCAGCCGAGCTGGGTGTCAGTCACACCGCACCGCGTCACCACTTCGGCAGCAGGGAAGGCGTCCTCACAGCGTTG
This sequence comes from Propionibacteriaceae bacterium, assembly GCA_035264145.1. GTDB lineage: Bacteria > Actinomycetota > Actinomycetes > Propionibacteriales > Propionibacteriaceae > Microlunatus. The sequence goes on along the minus strand of DATFQP010000093.1, from coordinate 6,390 downwards.
GCTGCGGAGGGTTATCAGCTTCTCGCCGACGCGCTCGAGGAGGCTGGGGCTAAGGGCGACTTTGCTGCTGTCGGTGTCGCGTACGTGCTATTTGCGATAAGTCATCCGGGGCACTTCGCCGTCATGTACCGGCCGGAACTGGTAGACGGCTCGGATCGTGACCTACGGCGTGCCCAAGAACGCACAGCCGCCCAGCTCGACGCTGGTGCCCGGGCTCACAATGGCGGATCTCCCGAGCGCATCGCGGTCGCAGCCATCGCCGCCTGGTCCTTGGTGCACGGGCTTGCCACTTTGAAGCTGAGTGGCGCGTTGGACGGCGCGGGTCTTCCTCAACGGGCTGGCGGCGATCTGTCGTCTGTCGCGTCGCGCGCCGTGCGGCAACTGTTTGGCGGCATACCACCCAGCCAATAACGCACCCGAACGGAGAACTGACATGGTCCTTACCCCTGGCAACATGATCACGGCTGGTGGGGTCCTCCTCGCTGTGCTCGCTATCGCCTACGGCGGCACATTCATGCTTCGCGTACACGCTGGGAACCCACCAACCAATGATCTGCAGAAGGCGTTCTTTCGGGCCGGGCACGCCCATGCCGGCGTACTCGTGATCCTCGGCCTGGTGATCAAGATCTTGACCAGCTCCGAAGGCGTGCCAGCAGTGGCGGAGCAACTCAGCAGTGCGGTGTTGTATGCCGCGATCTTGATGCCGGCCGGCTTCTTCCTCTCCGTCGTGGGCCGGGACCCGCAAAAGCCGAACCGGCTCATCGCCTTATTGTGGATTGGCGCAGCCTCCCTCACCGTCGGTGTCATCTCTGCCGGAGTCGGGCTGATCATGGCCGGTACACGCTGAGGCCGCTCCGGCGCGTACCACTCGTCCTGCTGGCGTTCGGCGGAACCATGTGGCGTCCAGGCGGTAAATCTCCCCGATCGCGGCGGGTGAGACCGATCCGCGCGATCTTGGGACCGAGATGATCACTCGGCTTGCGGTCGCCATACCTTCCGCCAACCGCTAGGTCCTCCGACACGTTCCAGATACTGGCGGCGCACGGCTGTGCGGCATGGCTCTGGGTGGATGGCCGATCACCCGTTGACCGAGCTACACCCTGAACGTCAACTTCTCCAGGTGCACCTTCGGCCGCTCGTCAAGATCTGCACCTTGGCCTGCCGCTGCTTGGGGTACACCGCATCGGATCTAAGTGACTCCTGAGCAACGTCGAGGAATCCATAACACAATCCGATGGCCCCCGACTCGTCACGGGAATGCCTATTCGGTTGATTCAGGCTGGGGCGCCTCGACCTTCTCGGGTGCGGCGGAAAGGTCTCGAAGCCCGGCGATGATCTGTTGTGTCTGTCTCAGGTAGGTGCTGCATCCGTCGCAGCCGGCAAGATGCTCCTCAAATCGCGCTCGCATCTCCGGCGTGAGCGCTTCGTCGAGATAATCGGCCACGAGTTCCACGAGTTGCTTGCACGCTAGTTCCTGCTTAGCCTCTGCCACCTCCACCGCCTCCTCTTTCGCGGTCGCAGCCACCTCGACCGGCGCAACACCGGCGCTGGCGCGGACGTTGACGATGAGCAGCGTGCCGACGACCACGACTGCGCCGGCCAGCATGAATCCGGACCGGTAGACGCCGTTCTCCCGCGCTACCCAGCCAAACATCAGGGAAAAGGGCAGGAACAGCACCCAGGTCAGTGTCCCGGCGCCGGAGGACACACCGGCTCTGATCGCGGACGGCACTGCATCGTGCAACAGCCGGCTGGCATGGATTCCGATGATCGCTAGCGCCAAGGCGAGCAGCACCTGAGCCGTCACCAGGACCGCCAGCGAGCGGGTCCAGCTCAGCGACAGCGCCGTGGCCAACGACAGGATGATCAATATCGCGAGCAGCAGTCGCCGCTCGAGGTTGAGCTTTGCGATCAGCAGCCCGCCGACTCCAAGGGTTGACACCAGCGCCGCCCAGTACGGGCCGTACAGCACGGCCGGGGCCGCCACCGCCACCAACCAGAGAGGCCCGAACTCGAAGACAGCCTGAGAAAGCAGTCCGGCGGTTGCCACAAGCAACAAGACGCGGAGCACGATTCGAGAAGCGATCATGGTTCGGAAGGTGAGGGCGATGTGGCTGCGCAAACTCACGCGCTCGGCGGCCTTGTGCAGCCGCGGCTCGTTGAAGCGCAGGAACCCGATGATCGCCAACCCGACCAGTGGGACGGTGGCGAAATAGGTGAAGCGCTCCGAGGTGTACTGCGCAAGCACGCCACCGGCCAGCGCACTAAGCACAAAGGCTGCGCTCTCCACGGCACGAATCCGGCCTATCCACTTCTCGTACAGCTCGTTTGAGCCGGTCTCCTCCACCACCGTGTCGTAGACGACGCTGTCGAGAGTTCCGGAGCTGCAGGCGAAGTAGATCCCAAGGATCATGGCCGCAATCACGTACGTGATCACGTTATGGCTGAGGCCGCCGATCAACGAGCTCACCACCAACGCCACGCAGGCGAAGATCAACGTCCAGCTGCGGCTCCAGCGATCAGCCAGGATTCCCGAGGGCACCTCCAGTAACGGCACCACGGCGGCATACGCAGCAGCCATCGCACCCACCGAAGCGGCGTCGAAGCCGATCTCGGTCATGAACAGCTTCTCGATGGGAACCCACAAGATCAGCCCTTGCAGCGCCACGCCGAACTGCAGCGGCAGCAGCCGCCGGGTCAGCGTGCGAGGCCTCGCCGCGACCGCCGCAGTCATGATCGGCCGCTGTGTTGCTCGAAAGCGCGGCCGACGTCCTCTCGAAGCAGCTCACGCGCCCGGTTGAGCACGTCGCGCTGCTGTTCTGCGCTGAGCCCGGTCGCCGCCGACACTTGGGCCGCCGGTCGGCCTTCGACGTCCCGCAAAATAACGACCCGGCGCCACCGATCGGGCAGCGCAGCGAGCGCGGCCCTGAGTGCCTCCGACTCGACACCTTGGCCCACGGGCCACGGGCGCGGGAACTCCTTCCAATGATCGGGGTACGCGTCGCCGTCACTCTGGAAGCGGTCGGCATCTACGGTCGTTGCGGGCGGGAACCACAGGCTCCACCACGCGAAACGGTTTCCAAACGCGCGGCCTCGGGCGGCAAGGTTGGTGATCATCCGCGCGATCGAGATCTTCATGTGACCGCTGCCACGAATCCCATGATCGCCAAGATCCAGGATTCCGCTATCTGATGCATCATTCGTTCCTGGTGTAGAGCATCAGTACGATTAATCAGCGTGATGCTCTCGGTGCCGGCCAGCTTGCTCATGTCCGTGCTCCGCTCTTAGCTCAACCTGTACCTAAACAGTGACCGAAACCGACCCGCCAACTCATCGCATGCCAGACCACTACTGCTCGTCGTCATCCGGCGAGGTGAAGGCCACGGCAAGGGCCGACCGGCGTTGAAGACCGACCCGGCTATCATGATCGGCAACACGCGCCGGCGACCATGAGAGTCCAAGCAACGCGATCAGATACCCAACCAGGCCCAAAGCGCCTACGACGTTCGCCTCTGTCCAGTACAGCGCCGTCAGCGCGAGGAGCCGGACATACATTGCGGTGAGCGCCAAGCCAAAGCGAATCGATTGTGTCGCATGAATAGGGGCTCGGACACGGTCAGCACGAGATGATCTGCGCGAACTGGTAGAGGAGGATAAATGCGCTGGCGGTGATGCTCGACAGGCCTCCCGCGCGGCGTGAGAAAAGAGTCCCCATCACAATGTCCTCCATCCAGATCGGCCTCGGTGTCAGCATGCTGCTCTCGCTGATGTGGTCTGACAGCATCGGCGTCGCCCTCGTCGGCTTCATCCTCGCTGGGGCAATTCATTCGATCAGTCACGCGCTCGACCGGCATCTGGGCGGCCACCCTCTCGATCAATGGGGGCTCGCCGGTCTCGTCCTGGTAGCTCTAGCCGCGCTGATCATTCATCTGTGGGGCGGTTCGCGGCAACAAGAGTGACCGAGAAGCATCTGGACCGCGAGCGTGCGCCGGCGCTGTGTCGGCCGCGCGCGGCGGAACTCGAGCTGTTCGCGGGTTGGCTGGAGGCATCTTCATCGCGTGCGGTTCCTACAGTGATTTTCGCGGCGCAACATCTTGCAAGCCCAGACCAGGGCACAGCCTCTACTCGCCTGAGGGTCTCACTAGGCCAGACGCCAGGCGATGCCACCCGGCCAGAGCGCTAGTACGACCCGGCGGGGCCTCCAGCAATCCGAATCCGTCGAGTCGGTCAGGCCGCTGTGGCAGAGTCGGCTAGGTGACCACCCCGCTTGAGGATCTGCTCGCACGCCATGTCGAGAACGGCACGATTCAGGGTGCGGTCGCGCTGCTCGGGAGGGGCGACGACGTGGAGCTGGCGGCCGTCGGCGTAGCCTCCGACGACGGTCGGGCCATGCCGGCGGGTGCGATCATGCGGATCCAGTCGATGACCAAGGTGATCACCTCGGTCGCCGCGCTCCGCCTGGTCGAGTCGGGGCGCCTCAGGCTGGACCAGAGCGTGGAGGAGTGGCTTCCGGAGCTCAGCAATCGCCGCGTACTGATCCGCCCCACGGCTGCGCTCGAGGACACCGTGCCAGCTCGCCGCCCCATCACCCTTCGCCACCTGTTGACTAACGCCTCCGGCTACGGGATGTCGATGACCGATTTGCCGCTCCTTCGAGCGATGGCCGAGAACGGGACGGAGGCCGGAGCGGAGCCGCTGAGGTTGGGAGCGGACGAATGGGTCGCTCGGCTGGCTGAGCTTCCGCTTGTGTTCCACCCGGGCGAGGGATGGCGCTACCACCACTCGTTCGGTCTTCTTGGCATCCTGCTCGCCCGCCTGACCGGCCGGTCCCTGGATGAACACTTGGCCGAGGACCTCTTCGCTCCGCTTGGGATGATCGACACCGCCCTATCCGTCCCGGAGGAGAAGCTCGACCGGCTACCCGCGGCTTACCGGCATGGTGAGGACGGACTGGTCGTAACCGAGCCGGCCGGCGGTGGCTTCTACGCCGGGCCCCCACCTTTCGACGTGAGTCACGGCGAGCTCGTCTCCACCGTCGCCGACTTCCACCGCTTCACCCGCCTGCTCGCCGACGGCGGCCGGCTGAATGGGGAAGCTCTTCTCTCCGCCGAGCATCTGCAGCAGATGACCAGTGATCAGGTGCCCGCGGAGAACAAGACCCCCGACAGCTTCTTCCCGGGCTTCTGGGACGGGATGGGTTGGGGATTCGGTGTCGGCGTGCAGACGGAGGGGCCGCAGGAGGGTCGGTACGGCTGGGGCGGTGGCCAGGGCACCGACTTCTTCATCGACCGGGACGGGACCGTCGGCATCTTGTTCACCCAGGTGGAGTTAGGGGAACGGATGTCGCCGTTGCTCGCAGAGTTCCAGGCCCTTCACCAGCCGACGTGACCTCCAACTGATTCACGGTGCAGCGGACGTACCGTGCCGGGCAGCGGATAGTCAATTGAGACACGTCGCACCCTCCCTCCACCCATCGGGCGGTGGGTGGCGTCCATCCTGCGGTGACAGTCCGGTCCGCGGGTCAACAGCCCGAGGCTGGCGTCGTGGAGCCGGGCGGCTGTAGCAGACTCCAGGGATGGACTACGTACGGCTGGGCGACACCGGACTCGAGGTCTCGAAGCTCTGCCTGGGATGCATGAGCTACGGCGACCCGGCGCGGGGCGGGCACCCTTGGTCGCTTCCCGAGGACCAGAGCAGTCCCTTCCTGGAGAAGGCACTGAACGCCGGGGTCAACTTCTTCGACACCGCGAACGTCTACTCCAACGGCTCCAGCGAGGAAATCCTCGGCTCGGCGCTGCTCAAGAAGGTCCGCCGGGACGAGGTGGTCATCGCCACCAAGGTCTGCGGCCAGATGCGGCCAGGCCCTAACGGACGAGGCCTGTCGCGCAAGGCGATCCTCGCCGAGATCGACGACAGCCTGCGCCGGTTGGGTACCGACTACGTCGACCTGTACATCATCCACCGCTGGGACTCCGGCACGCCGATCGAGGAATCGTTGCAGGCGCTGCACGATGTGGTCGCGGCGGGCAAGGTGCGCTACCTGGGCGCCTCGTCGATGTGGTCCTGGCAGTTCGCCAAGGCGCTGTACCTACAGGAGCGGCACGGTTGGCACCGGTTCGTGAGCATGCAGAACCACTACAACCTGCTGTACCGGGAGGAGGAGCGGGAGATGCTGCCGCTGTGCGCCGCCGAGGGCATCGCGGTCACCCCGTGGAGCCCGCTAGCGCGCGGCAAGCTCACCCGCGACTGGGACGCCACGACCAGCCGGGCGGAGACCGACGAGTTCGGCAAGACGCTCTACCGCGACACTGACGCCCAGATTGTGGAGGCTGTCGCCGAGGTCGCGAAGCGCCGCGGCGTCTCCCGCGCGCAAATCGCGCTGGCGTGGGT
>DATFQP010000092.1:0-6545 GCA_035264145.1 Propionibacteriaceae bacterium | reverse complement strand
GGATCTTGGTCCAGTTGATCAGGTCGTCGACCAGATCGCTGGCTGGCTTGGGGAAGTGTCCGACCTCGTGGCCGTTGCCGCCGACCAGCAGTAGTTCCTGATCCTCATGGAGCGCCGTTCTGAGTGATCGAGTCGGTGTATCGGCCGAGAGATACATGCCGCGAGGTACTGCCCCCGGAACCTGGAATGCGACTACGTAGGAGCGCTGTGGCGTGACCTTGGCGAAGTACAAGCCGCGGTCCAGAAAGGGTGTCCCGCTGGCCAGCACGACTTGATCGGCGGTCACCGTGCCGCGGCCGGTTTCCACCGAGGCGTTGCTGCCGATCTTCACGTTCTGCACTCGCAGACCCTCGACCAGCACGCCGCCCAAGCTGCGTAGTTCCGTTGTCAGCGTGATCAGTAAATCCAGCGGATAGAGCTGTGCCTGGTCCGGCAACCGGATCGCGCCATAGCTGTTGTACGGGAGTTCGACGGCATCCTCGAGGGAGAGATCCAGTCCAAGCCGGCGGCCGAGCTCGTACTCCCGTCGGACCGCTGTCCGACCGCTCCTCGATCCCGCATACGTCCATGCGTCGCGGCGCTCGAGCGGCACACCGCGCTCAGTGCAGTACTGAAGCACCCATTCCTGGCCGGCCCGGTTCCCCTCCAGATAGGCAGCCGCCACGTCTTCACTGTGAGCTCGCACGATCCGGGATAGGTGGATGCCCTGCAGCAGGCTCAGCTTCCCTGTCGTGTTTCCCGTGGTCACGGCGCCAAGATGGCGGGCCTCCAACACCGCCACCCGGCGGCCGGCACGTGCCAGCAGCACCGCCGTGATCAAGCCTGTCATTCCCGCGCCGATGATCAGGTCGTCGAACCTGGCCCCTGGAGCAAACTCATCGCTCGCGGGCAAGTCATTGCGGTCAAGCCACACCGACGTCATAGCGCCTCCCAAGGTTGTCAGCCTGTATGGGGACAGGCCGACGTGTGATCGTGGTCAGCACCTACCCGCTTGTGGTCGCATCAAAGCGTCAAACGTCCACCATCTCCTGCGACGGCCGCCCAGGCGCATTAGGGTAGCGATCGACCTAGGGAGGCGTGCTATGCAAACGCTGATCATTGTGATCATCATCATTGTCGTCGTGCTGGCCATCATCGCGGCACTGGTTCTGCCTCGAATGCGCCGGCAGGCAGAAGAACGTCGGCAGATCCAGGCTCGAGATCATCGTCAGGAAGCCAGCCGGCTTGCAGCCCAAGCGGAGTCTGCTCAGGCAGCCGCCGATGAGCGAGCGGCCGCAGCCAGACGTGAACGAGCGGAGGCCGAGTTGCGGGCGGCAGACAGTGAGCGTGCAGCCGAGCAAAGCTTGGCCGAAGCCGAAGCTCAGCGCGCCGAGGCCCAGAGGCTGGAGGATAAGGCGAACAAGCTCGAGTCCCGCGTGCGAGGCGGTTCCGACGATGAGCCGGTTGCCAGGCGCGCGGATACCGGAGTCGGCGATGACGAGCGTCACGGAACCGGCCAGAACCAACCCGGTCCTTATGACCGTGGCGCGGACACCCGAGCCGGCGATGACGAAGGCTACGCAGCCCGCCAGAACCAACCCGGTCCTTATGACCGTGGCGCGGACAGCCCAGTCGGCGATGACGAACGCTACGCAACCCGCCAGAACCAACCCGGTCCCTATGACCCCGGCGCGGACAGCCCAGTCGGTGATGACGAACGCTACGCAACCCGCCAGAACCAACCCGGTCCCTATGACCCCGGCGCGGACACCAGAGGTGATTCCCGGCCAGGCGCTCGCCCGGGTGACGACATGACTACTCGGGACGAATCAGTACGAGACGATCCCCGGCTGGCAGACCGTCGGGACGAGCCGGGTCCTGGCCGCTGACAACTGAGCCGATGTCCGAATCGGCCCAGGTTTGGCCCGTTGATTGGGGTTGGCTCAACATCGGAGCTACTCGGCCGTTGTTCTGCGATGAGGGCAGATGGTGTTGCTTGTCAGCGTGGCAGATGCCTGCGCCGCCTAACATCGCCGACATGACGGAACACCTGACACTGAACATTGTGATCCACGCCGCGGTTAGACGCGACGTTGCCCGTTTCCAGCAGGCGCTGACTGCCTTTCCGATTGGCTCACGGGAGCGAGCGGCGCAGCTGGAGATGGCCTGGCAAAACCTCGATCACCAGCTCTATCACCACCACCGTGGAGAGGAAACGATCTTCTGGCCGGCGCTCCGGGAGCTAGGAGCTGATGAGTCCCTGGTCGGTGATCTCGGCGGCGAGCACGAACGGTTGGCTGAGGCCATGACGCTGGCGAGGAACGCGATGTCTGCCCTCGCTTCGGACCCCAGTGAGGCGAAGGTCGACCACGCCCGGGCTGCGTTCGATACGCTCGGCGACGTCGTAGACACCCACTTCACGCACGAGGAACGGGACCTGGAGCCGATGTTGGCTGGAGTCATCGCATCGCCTGAGTGGAAGCGGGCCCAAGCCCAGATCCGCAAGACCCAGGGCCCAGCGGCAACCGGCGTCCTTGTCGCCTGGCTGCTCGACAACGCTGATCCGGATGCCCGGAGGTTCGTACGCCACGAGATTCCGCGACCGGCAGTGTTCGTGCTGTCCCACGTGCTTGGTCGCTCTTACAAGAGAGTCGCCGCGGCGTGGCAGTGATTCATCAAGCTCGACCGTAGGTTCCATCGACGCGCTCGTACCGGCGCATCCAGGCACCCTCAGTCGGGCTTCTGGGCGAGGATGACTTCGGTATCGCCGGGCCAGTCCCAGAAGATGCCCTCGGGGGACCGCAATGTCAGCAATTCCCGGACCTCCTGGGCGAAGTCCTCGATGCGCTCGCCGAAGAGGTGCGGCGCCGAGGAGGACATGGACAAGTAGCCGGATAACACGCTCTCGTTGGTGCGCAGCAGATCGGGAATGCCTGGGGCGAAGATCGACCGTGGTGCACCGAAGCGAGTGCGAACGAGGACATCTTCGAAGCGGTGGGTGCGTACAGGCGCGATGCCCTGGCCGGCGCGCCCGGCTGATCCGAGGTACCTCTCCACCAGCACTTTGATCTCTGCGTGCGGGATCGGCGGGGGCCCGGGACGGGGCGGCACAGGCCGGCCCTCGACCGTATGAACGATCAGGGCAAGCGCGCCCCCCGGCTCCAACATGTCGTACACGACCTCGGCTACGCGGGCCTCGTCGGTCCAGTGGAAGGATTGACCGAAGGTGATCAGTCGGTACGGTCCCGGTGCTGCCGCAGGAAGATCCTCGGCTCGAGCTTGAACCCAGCGGATGTTCGCGATACCCAATTCCTCACCGAGTCGACGACCTTCGGCGAGCATCGCGGCGTCGGGGTCGAGACCGACCGCCTCCTCAAACAAGTAGGCGAATCGGACGGTGAGGATGCCGGGACCGCAGCCGCCGTCGAGGAGCCTCCCCGACCCATTCAGGCCCAACTCCCCAGCGACAACAGCCTCAAGCTGCGGCGAATAGGCCGGTCGACCCTGCCGGTAATGGACAGCGGCACCGTTATAGATCGTGGGGTCGTACAACATCACACCTCACCATTCGCCAGTGTTGTCCAGCTCACCGGTAGAGCGTCGAGAAATGCTCGTGGCTAGCCGCTTTGTGCCTCCGAGCAGTGTCACGATCACCGCGGTCACAATGTAGAGCCCAGCCATGAACCACCACGCGACCTGTTATCTCTCACCAGCGAATTCGGGCAACATGAACCTGCCTGCCGTGTTGATGGCAGCATGGCAAATGATCACGATAGGCAGGCTTCCGTCGGTGCTGTTGTAGAGCCAGGCCAGAATCACAGATTCTGCCAGAATCCAAACGAAAACTGGAGCGGAGGCCGCTGGCCCGGGTCAGAGATCAGCTTGCAGATGCCAGGGAGCCCAGATAACTCCGAGCACCAGTGCCGCCCAGAGGGCATCGAAACGACGTTGCAACCTAGGAAGCGCGAAATCGCGCCAGCGCACCTCCTCAAACAGTCCAACGATGATGATCGTCGAGAGCAGAGTTACGCCGATCCCCAGCCAATCTCTGTAGGCCCCGATGTTCGGCGCTGGCGCCCCAGTCGCGACCGTGAGTGCAGCCGCGACCGCAGCCAAACCAAAGGGACCCAGCAGTGCCATGACATACCAGATTGGATACACGCGCCAGCTCCACCTGTATGAGCTCAGCGGCGCGCATCACACCCTCGGATATTTTGACGGAGTCAACCTGGCACTGCGTTGGTTGCGGAGTGCTTCCCAGACCAGGACTGACCATCGCCGCCACAGTTTGGACGAATACATTGCGGTGATGGAGGCGTCTACGCCGAGCCGGAAATATGGCCCTGCTGATCAGCCACTTCAGATATGGGTCTTTAGCGATGTGGGATCAGCCGCTCCCAAGCTGACGACCAGGGTTGGGCCGAACTGGGCACTACGCGAACCGCGACCTAGGCGAGCTACTTGCACCCGAGCTGGCGCTCTGACGCCCCGAAGCGTCTTTTTCGACGAGGAAGCGGCTGCTTGCCGGAGACCAGCCAAAGCAATATCGGCGGGCCTGATTCCCGTTGGACGTACGGATGCGACCGATGGTCAAGGGGCCACCGTCGACTACGCTCGCGCGTCATGATCGCGGCGCTGGGAGACCGCGTCCTATCGATCGGGGCGGACTCCGCCGACTCGTCGGAGCTTCGCTTCCGCAAACGGCTGCTCGTCGGGATCGCGCTCTTCATCCTGCCAATTGGGTTCCTCTGGGGCTGCCTGTATTGGGTCGTGGGCGAGGAGGCGGTCGCGCTCACGCCGTGGGCTTATGTCGCCGGATCGATCATCAGCCTCGCTGTATTCGCTTGGAACCGAAATCTTGCGTTCCTGCGTACGGCGCAGTTCGTTTTGATCCTGGTCGCGCCCGCACTCGGCATGATCATGCTCGGTGGCCTCGAAGAGTCGAGCTTTGTGATCCTGTGGTCGCTTCTTGCGCCGCTCGGCGCCGTCGCTTTCGATCGACCCACACGCGCTTGGCCGTGGTTCGCGGCATTCGTTGCCGTCGTCCTGCTCGCGGTAATTCTCTCCGAAGTCGTCCGGCCGGACGGCGCGAACCTGCCCAATGCTTTCGTCCGGACCTTCGACGTTCTCAACATCATCGCGGTGTCGCTTGTGGCGATGCTATTGCTCATAACCTTCGCGCGAGGACGGGACACCGCACAGGCGCGCGTTGAGGCGCTCCTCCTAAACATCCTTCCCAAGGAAGTAGCCGAGCGTCTGCAGGCCGCGCCCTACACGATCGCGGACCACTTCGACGACGTCAGCATCCTCTTCGCGGACGTCGTCGACTTCACTCCGCTGGCGAGCCGACTCGACGCGCGCGAGGTGGTCGGGATCCTCGATCGCCTGTTCACGGCCTTTGACGAACTCGTCGACCGCTACGAGGCCGAGAAGATAAAGACAATCGGCGACTGCTACATGGTCGCGGCGGGGGTTCCCCGGCCTCGGTCCGACCACGCACACGCGCTCGCCGACCTCGCGCTAGAGATGAAGGACTGCGCTCACACATGCATGCCGGCAAGCGACCTCCGGCTCCGGATCGGGATCAGCTCCGGCCCGGTCGTGGCGGGCGTAATCGGACGACGCAGGTTCCTCTACGACCTATGGGGCAACACAGTGAACATGGCCAGCCGCATGGAGTCGCACGGGATATCAGACCAGATCCAGATCACGCGTTCGACCTGGGAGCTCTTGGGCGAGGACTTCATCACGGAGCCGATGGGGCTCGTAGAGGTGAAAGGCAAGGGTGAAGTGGAGACCTGGCGTCTCGTGAGCAGGAACGGTCGTTAGGGCTGGAGCGAGCGCGATGAGCACACGTCGACCCCATTCGACCGGGCCCCCTATGTCGGCGCGAGTACGGGCCACCTCGGGGGCTGGGGAATACAGCCCCAGCTCATAGGAGCGGATCAGGACTGGATCCGACGGCTGGTCCCGTGGGCTACGGTCAGACTTGTCGGCGGGCTTGATTCCATCGATAGATGGCGCTGAGTGGGGGTGACCTAGTCCGAATCGAGGGCCAGGCTGCCGGACAGTTCGCGGTAGGCGTCAGCCTGGGCGAGGAGGTTGTTGGCCTTTCTCTTGAACGCGGCGACCGCGTCGGCGCCGGCCGCGAATCGCAAAGGCGGCTCCTCTTGACCTGCCAGGTGGACCAACGCGTCGGCGAGCTTCGCGGGATCGCCGCCCTGCTGTCCGTTCATGGCCTTCCAGCCGGTGACCGTTTGCTCGGTCCGCTCGGCGTAGTCCTCGATCGAGGCTGCGGCGTACTTGGTCGACTCCGGCGTGAGCAGCTCCGTGCGGAAGAAGCCCGGCTCGACCAGCATCGTGCGGATTCCGAACCGAGCAACCTCCGGGGCCAGCGACTCCATCCAACCCTCGACCCCGAACTTCGACGCGGCGTAAGCACTTGTGAACTCGCCGCCCTCGAGGCCAGCCGTGGAGGAGATCGTGATCACCAGGCCGGAGCGTTGGGCGCGCATCACCGGGAGGGCCTCGCGGGTCACGTTGATCGGGCCGAACAGCGTGGTCTC
>DATFQP010000091.1:0-3007 GCA_035264145.1 Propionibacteriaceae bacterium | reverse complement strand
TGCGGGCCAACCTCGCCCCGGCTCTGCCACTCTTTTCCTGAGCGTTCAGCTCACCCGCGGGCGTCGGTCATGCGCGCCGCCGCGCTGAGAAGGAGGGAGCGACACTCACCTCGTTTCGCGATCGACGAGAGTGGTGGGTGGTCCAGCGCGATGCGGGAGCAAACTTACAAAACAGGCAGCAGCCGGTTGAGTTCCATGGGCGTGACCTGCCGCCGGTACTCATCGAACTCGGCACGCTTGTTGCGCAGAAAAAAGTCGAAGACATGCTCGCCAAGGGTTTCCGCGGCCAGATCCGAGCGTTCCATGGTGCGGATGGCCTCGTCGAGATTGCGGGGCAGCGGAGAGATCCCCAAGGCCTGCCGCTCTCGTTCAGTCAGCGACCAGACATCGTCCTCCGCACCCTCGGGCAGCTCGTATTCACCCTCGATCCCCGCCAGCCCGGCCGCGAGCATCAAGGCAAAAGCGAGATAGGGATTGCAGGCCGAATCGATCGACCGCAGTTCGACACGTGCCGACGATCCCTTGTTGGGCTTGTACATCGGCACCCGAACCAGGGCTGAACGGTTGTTCCGCCCCCAACAGATGTAGCTCGGCGCCTCGCCGCCACCCGCCAGCCGCTTGTAGGAGTTGACCCATTGGTTGGTGACGGCAGTGATCTCGGCGGCGTGCCGCAGCAGGCCCGCAATGAAGTATCGCGCCACCTTCGAGAGGTGGTGCTCTGCGCTGGCGTCGTAGAAGGCGTTGTTGTCCCCCTCGAACAGCGACACGTGGGTGTGCATCGCCGAGCCGGGCCACTCGGTGAACGGCTTCGGCATGAAGGAGGCGTAGATGCCCTGGGACAGCGCTACCTCTTTGACCACCACCCGGAAGGTCATCAGGTTATCGGCGGTCGACAGGGCGTCGGCGTAGCGGAGATCGATCTCCTGCTGGCCGGGAGCACCCTCGTGATGGGAGAACTCCACCGAGATGCCCATCTGCTCCAGCATGGTGATCGCCTTGCGGCGGAAGTCACTGCCCAGACTTTGCGGCGTGTGGTCGAAGTAGCCGGAACGATCCACCGGAGTCGGTGGCTCACCCGGAACGATGGGGTCCTTGAACAGGAAGAATTCGACCTCGGGATGGGTGTAGAACGTGAAGCCGAGATCGGCGGCCTTTTTCAGCGCCCGCTTGAGCACGTAGCGCGGATCGGCGTACGAAGGCGACCCGTCCGGCATTGAAATATCACAGAACATTCGAGCCGTCGCCGGGCTGACGTCGCGCCACGGCAGCACCTGGAAGGTAGCCGGGTCCGGGTGCGCCACCATGTCCGACTCGTAGACCCGGGCGAAACCTTCGATCGCGGAGCCGTCGAAGCCCATGCCCTCGGCGAAGGCTCCCTCCAACTCGGCAGGCGCGATCGCCACCGACTTCAAGAAACCGAGAACGTCGGTGAACCACATTCGGACGAAGCGGACGTCTCGCTCCTCGATTGCCCGCAACACGAACTCGGTCTGCTTGTCCACGACGGCAAGTGTGCCCAGACGGTGTAACAGCGACGTTACGCATTCTCGACAGCAAGATCGTTATCCGGAACGCGGCTGCCAAATCCAGCCGGTGCAGAGATCTCGGGTGCTCCACGCTCGAATACGCTGAGGCGGTGCCGCAGCTTCGCATCGCCATGGCTCAGATCAACACCACGGTGGGCGACATCTCCGCCAACGCGGACCTGATCGTGGGGTGGGCCGAACGGGCCTACGTCGCTGGAGCTGACCTGGTGCTCTTCCCGGAGATGGCGCTCACCGGCTATCCCGTCGAAGACTTGGCCCTCCGGCAGTCCTTCGTCGAGGCGTCGCGAATCTCGATCGCCCGGGTCGCCAGCCGACTCCATGGCGGCGGCTTCGGCGACCTGGTAGCGGTCGTCGGCTATCTCGACCGGACCGAGGATCCAGATCATCCGAAGGGCGGCCAACCGCTGGACGCCGCCGCAGTGCTGCACCAAGGCCGGGTGATCACCAGCTACGCCAAGCACCACCTTCCGAACTACGGCGTATTCGATGAGTACCGCTACTTCAAGCCGGGCAACGAATTGCACGTGTTGCGCATCTGCGGGATAGACGTCGCCGTGGCGATCTGTGAGGACCTGTGGCAGGACGGGGGTCCGGTGGCTGCCACCCGGGAGGCCGGGGCGGGGCTGCTCGCGGTGATCAACGCCAGCCCCTACGAGCGTGACAAGGATGACGTCCGCGGCGAACTGGTCGCCCGCCGCGCCCGCGAGGCGGGCTGTCCCCTGGCTTACGTGAACCTCGTTGGCGGGCAGGACGAACTGGTCTTCGACGGTGACACCATGATCAGCGACGCGGATGGGACGATCACCGTCCGCGCCCTGCAGTTCGTCGAGGAGCTCGTAGTCACCGATCTCGAGCTAGCCGCTGGCAGCGCACCCGTGAAGACCGAGGCGGCCGAGGGAACAGTGCCTGCCGAGCCCGGGCAGAGTGGCATGGTCATCAGCAGGCACCTCATCTCGGCCGAGGTCAGCGAGCCGCGCGCGGAGCACATGGTGGGCGAAGTGGCGGCTCCTTTACCGGCTATGGCCGAGGTCTACCTGGCTCTGGAGATGGGCCTGCGGGACTACTGCCGCAAGAACGGCATCGAACGGGTGTATCTCGGACTATCCGGCGGCATCGATTCCACGCTCGTCGCGACGCTCGCCTGCGACGCAATCGGTGCGGAGAATGTCTACGGCATATCCAATCCGAGTGCCTACTCCTCTGAGCACTCCAGGACGGACGCTGCCGAACTCGCCGAGCGCACAGGTCTGAACTTCTGCACCGTGCCCATCGCGCCGGCCGTGGATGCATTCGCGTCCATGCTCGACATCGACGGGATCGCCGCCGAAAACCTGCAGGCCCGGATTCGCGGCATGATCTGGATGGCCGAGTCGAATCAGCACGGCCCGTCGATCGTGCTGGCCTGCGGCAACAAGAGCGAATTGGCCGTCGGCTACAGCACGATCTACGGTGACGCTGTC
>DATFQP010000090.1:0-19111 GCA_035264145.1 Propionibacteriaceae bacterium | reverse complement strand
CGTGCGGCCTATCTCTTGCTGATCCCAACCTCGATGTCAGTTTGAACGGAGCAACTGCAACGCCGCGTGCGGCGCCACCATGATGTCAATAGACTCAGATGCGGCAGACCAGCGATCAAGACGTCAGCCCGTGCTCATGGGCGTATGCGGCCGCAGCCGTTCGAGACGGCACGTCGAGCTTGACGAAGATGTTGCTCAGATGTCGCTCGACCGTCTTCTGGCTCAGCACCAGTACACGTGCAATGTCGGGGTTGCTCCGCCCTTCGGCCACCAGCCGCAGCACCTCCAACTCCCGGGCGGTGAGACCGGCGGGGCGTGCTCCTCCCAGCAGCTTGTCGACCTCCTGGGTTGCCGGTGCCGCGCTCAGTCGGGCAAAGGTGCTGCGTGCGACAGCCAGCTCTGCGGTCGCCGAGTCTTCGTCACCCATCTCACGCAATGCACGCGCGAAGACAACGCGTGCCCGCGCAGCCTCGTACGGTGACCCGAGATCGCTCCAGAGGCGACCCGACTCTCGCGCGTTGCTGAGCGCCTCCTCCGTCTCCCCGAATGCCAGATGGACGGTGGCCGCCGCGTACGTCGCCATCGCCCGAAGCGCAGAGTTGCCAAACGCCGACGCAATGCCTGTGAACTCCACGGAATTCTGGCGTGCTTCATCAAGGAGTCGTGCCGAAACCAGGACCTCCACCGCAGCGGGAAGCATCCAGGATCGGTGAACCGGGTCGTGCGCCTCGGCGAGCAGCCGACGGACCGCCGAGATAGCCGCCGCTGTGCGCCCACGGGCGAGCCACGAGAGCGCGAGTCCTGGTTGCGGCTCGTGGCCGAGCTCGGCTGCCTGCCGGTAAGCCGCCTCGGCCTCATTGAACTTTCCGCGTATCCGAAGCACGTCACCCTGCTCGGTTAGCGCCATCCCGGCCGGTGCTGACGTACCTTCCTTCTCGTAGCGGCGCTGGGCCTGCGCAAATTCAGCAAGCGCCTCGTCATATGCTCCTCGCAGCCGCATGATCTGGCCTCGATGCAGGGAGCACTGACCCGTGTACGGAACCAGCCCAGGCTGCCCTTCGCACCATCGGGTCAGCGCAGTGGTCCAAGACGTCGCACGTGAAAAGTCGGAGAGCTCCTGGCACGCCTCGATCAGCGAGCAGTAGGCCATTCCGGCGATGATGGGCGAGACCTCTCCAGCCGAGAGCCCCACCATGGCCTCATCGAGCAGGGCGAGTCCCTCCGACACCTGACCGGAGTAGATCATCATCCTGCCCTGCAGCATCAACCCTTGAGCGATCAAGTCGTGTTCGGTGAAGCGGCGACCCGTCTCGAGAACCCGGGCGGCTGTCTCGGCAGCCCTGGCAAGATCCCCGCGGCCGAGCTGCTGGAAAAACTCGTGGGCGAGTACGTACCCACGTTCCACGACGTCCTCGGTTTCACTCGCTAGCAGCCGCTGCGCCCGAGCGACCCAGCCGCCGCCAACCGCCGTCTCCCCTCGAACATTCAGCAGCAGGCCGAGCCAGGAGGCGAAGCGCACAGCGCCGAGCGAGTCCCCGTTGCGGATCCTGTCCTGGTATCCGGCCTGCAGTGCCCTGAGGGCATCGTCGACATTGCCCAATAGATAAGCAGACGTCGCGAGGGCCATGGTGTCATCGGGAGCAAGATCACCGACCCCCCGCAGTCGGTCGAAGGCATGCACCCAGTCGCGCCGCTCGTACGCGTCGCGCGCTTGCAGCAAGACATCGATGGTCTTGTCCCGCTCGCGGTTGAGCTGATCGCTCCGTTGACGCTGATCGCGCCGCGGAGCCGATGGCGTCGTCACTCTTCGCGAAACGAGGAACGTCCTTCGCTCATCACTCCTCCGGACATCGGCGCGAGATCCAACCACGTGTCACCCACCAGATCAGAGGTTACGCGGAACCGCACTCAGGCCGCGAGTGCGAGGGACTCGCCGACCCGGGCTTCGATCTGCTCTGCGACATAGGCAGCATCTCTGCCAACTCCTGTCAGCACAGTAGAGCTGAACGCGTACTGGAACGCCAGCCCGCAGAAGAACAGGCCCGGAGCATCAGGCACGACACCGCGCATCTCCCGCGGCCAGCCGTCAGCTCCGAAAATCGGCAGGTCGATCCAGTCGAACATCTGCCGAAAGCCGGTGCACCACACCACGTTCGCAACGTCAAGCACGCGGCCGTCGGCTAGCAGGGGGCGCCCGTGCTGCACGCCGGTCATCCGATGCAAGACCCGCTCCACACCACGATCTTTGAGGTCGGACCGCTTGACCCGGATGTTCGGTCCGCCATGGAACCGGACCTCCTCAAGAGCTTTGCGGCCCATGGGTGTCCGCCGGGTGAGCACATGACTACCGAGGAACACGACGGCAGGAAAGACAAGCCGCATCGTCCAGCGGTCCAGTCGTACTGGCACCTGACCGGTGTCACGACCGGCCAGCACGGTCGGGTGGGTGGCGGCAACTTCCAGGGCGATGTCGGCCCCTGAATGAGCAGCCCCGACGACGAGCACACGACCCGGGTTCAGCTGCGCCGGATTCCGGTATTCACTGGAGTGCAGTTGTCGAATCGACGGGTCGAGATCCAACGCGAAGTCTGGAATGTTGGGCGTACGACCGAACGTCCCGGTCGCCACCACGACGTTGTCGGCGATGATGCGGTCAGGCCCGAGCCGTAGCACGTACTTCCCATCCACGGCCTGCAGCCGGTCGACCTTGCTGAGCGTGCGCACAGGGAGTCTGAACCGTTTTGCGTATGCCGACAGATACCCGGCGACCTGGTCCTTGGTGGGAAAGGACCATCGCGGACTTGGGAACGGCAGGCCTGGCAGGCCGTCGTACTGTGCGGGCGAGTAGAGGCGCAGGGAGTCCCACTGGGCGCGCCAGTTGTCGCCGAGCTTGTCGTTGCTGTCCAAGATCAGGCAGGAACGTCCTCGCCGCTGCAGGTGGTACGCAGTTGCGAGGCCGGCCTGGCCGGCTCCGATAATCGCTGTCTCGACGTGTTCGATCGTCATGAAAACCTCCGGTAGAAGACGGGGCGCCGTCGGACCGGGGTGCGCGGCTGGCGTAACGGAAATGCCAGATGAGCATCAGACCCGAGGTGACGACATAGAAGGAATGAAGGGCCCAGATCGGGCCGGCCGGCAGCTGCAGAACGTAGATGCTGTGCACCGCGTTGCCTACATTGGCCAGCAGGAGGTTGCCGCGGCTGTAAGAGTCGAGCTCCTTGGTGCGCGCGGCCTTGATCAGCATGGGCAGGGTGCTCACGGCGAACAGGGCGGTCGAGACCGATCCCGCCACCAGCGCCACACCTGCCATGTCGAGGACGCTACGGAGGCCAGGCCCCGGCACGCGTCGGGTCGGATACCCATCTTGCAAAAACGCGTGCTGGGTGAATTCCCGTAGCACCAGCCGAGAGAGGTGATGCTTGCTGTACTCGGTCTTGTAAATGCTGCGCTGGAACATCGACCGAAGCGGGATGCACAATCCCTTCGCGAGCCCGGGCCGGAAGGTACACCGTGATGACCGGCAACCAGGCAGTCGGGTGCCGTGTTTCCCGCATGAGGCAAGCGGGGCGCCACTAAACTGTCGGGCGCAGGTGCTGCTCGTACTTGTCGCCCATTTCGTCCATGAAGGATCTCCTATGAGGCGCCGCACGGTCGATCTTTGGTCGCCGGCGATCGGAGCGGCTGGCACGGTTGTTGCGTACGGGCACTGGGGTCGTCCAGTCCTTGTCTTCCCGCACGAGATGGGCGGAGCGGAGGACTTCGAGTCATTGGGCATGATCGACGTTGTGGCCGATCTCATCGACGGCGGCCGGGTCAAGCTTTACTGCGTGGACAGCTACGACACGGAAAGCTGGTCCAATAAGCGCATACCTCTAGAGGAGCGCGCTCGTCGACACGGTGCGTACGAGTCGTGGATCCTCGATCAAGTCGTGCCGTGGATTTTCGACGACTGTGCAGGGCCAGCGGACATCCTCACAACAGGCGCCAGCATGGGTGCCTATCACGCCGCGAACTTTGCCCTGAAGCGCGCCGATCTCTTTCCGCAGGCGCTGTGCATGTCCGGAATTTACGATCTCAGCTCCTTGTACGGCTGGGGCGATCACGGCGAGGCGATGTACTTCAACACTCCGCTGAGATATGTGGTCAACATGCAAGGTGACCACCTCGACTGGCTGCGATCGCGGGTGTTCCTGCTCCTGGTCTGCGGACAAGGGATGTGGGAGGACACAACTGGCGCCCTGGTAAGCACCAAAGCTCTTGGCGGGCTGCTTGCGGACAAAGGCATCCCTTATGAGGTGGACTTATGGGGCTACGACGTGGCGCACGACTGGCCATGGTGGAGGCGGCAGTTTGCGCACCATATGCCACGGTTTGCTGACCAGTAAAAGGAGGCTGGCATGGAAAAACACTTGATCGGGCTCTTGCTTGGCACCGAAGAGGACTGGCCGGCCGCCTTCGAAACGCTGATGCGCCGCTTGGGACCGGTGACGGACTCGGCGGGACACGAGCACGCGTACGACGTCGAACGAATAACCATTGAGCCGTTCGACCTGCGATACAAGCCTCGGTATGAGCTGGTCATCGACCGGCTGGCGTATTGGTACTACCACCCGCGCGAATGGCTGAAGAAGATCGCGCTCATGGACGACGTCTACCTGATGAACAGCCCCTTCACCTTCCAGTCGATGGAGAAGCACGCGGCGTACTGCGCGATGATCCGCCTAGGGCTCAAAGTGCCGGACACAGTCCTCGTGCCCTACAAAAATCCACCAGATCACGCCAAGTGGGCCTACACCGCCAGTCGCTACAACGAGCCGTTCGACCTCGACGCGATTGCGGAACGAATGGGTTATCCGTTGTTCATGAAGCCGTACGACGGTGGGGCCTGGGTTGGAGTCACCCGAATCCGAAACCGCGACGAATTGCACGCGGCATATGACACGTCGGGTCAAAGGCTCATGCACCTGCAAAAGTCGGTAGAGGGCTACGACGTGTTCGCACGGTCACTGTCGATCGGCGCGGAAACACTGGTCATGAAGTTCCGACCGGAGCTGCCAATGCATGACAGGTACGAAGTTGTCCATGGGTTCCTGACGCCGACCGCTGGTCATGAAGCAGTGACGATTTCGCGGCTGGTCAACGCGTTCTTCCGGTGGGAGTTTAACTCTTGCGAGATGCTGGTGCATGGGTCGGACCTCTATCCGATCGACTACGCCAACGCATGTCCCGATGTGGCATTGACCTCGTTGCACTACTACTTCCTGTGGGCCATGAAGACGCTAGTGAAGTGGACCGTGTTTTGCACCGTGACCGGGCGGCTTCCCAAGTACGACCTCGATACCCGCCGCTATTTCGACATCGCGGACCGGGGGGATCTGTCATACGAAGACAAGCTGGAGCGCTACCGGCAGCTGGCGGACGAGTATTTCGAGACCGACCGCTACCTCGACTTCTGCGCGAGTCGGCTGTCGCATCTGGACGAGGTCGCGGTCGAATGGGTGAACAGTCCTGACTTCGATCAGTTGCTCATCGACATGGTCCGCAGCACATATCCGCCGCAGGAGCACGACCGGTTTATTGAGCACTTCCGCGGCCTACTGGCCTTGTGGATTCGCGATGAAGCCGCTCTGGCAGCGTCAGCACACTAGAACTGGCTTCGGCGCACTTTCCGGGATGACAGAAGTGGCCGGGGACCGGTCAGCTTGCGTACAGGTGGAGGTCGGCGGCGAATCGTTCCGTCATGTCGATCACTTGCGGCAGTCCGGGATGCCGGACGATGATCATTCCGTCGCTGATGAGAACTGCGCGCCAGTCCCGACGTGCAGCGCCGACCGGTAGCAGGTCGACAAGCACCACGTGCTCGCCGTATTCGGCCATCAACTTCTCCAGACCCTCCACGTGGGTGATCCGGCCGACTCCCTTGGCCCGTTTGAACACACAGCCAGAGTTGAACCGGTGCTCCAGTGGTTGTGACAGCCGGCCGTGAACCACGGCTTCGGCCCAAGCGACGTAGAGGTCCCCGTCGGTCGCGTAGTTCATCAGATCAACCACTCGCGCGCCCGGTGGCCGCGCTCCGATCTCACCGAAGACAGCTTCGCCGTCAGACTTGCGGTACCACTCCATGTGGGTGAACCCGGTGCCGAAGCCCAAGGCGGAGAGAACTTCAGCGCCCATCCGGCGGCCGCGTTGTAGGTCGGGGACGGTGAGGTCTCGGAGCACGATCGACGTCGGGCTGATCCATTCGTGCATCTTCATCTGCAACGGCCGCGGTCGATACCACATGACGTTCTCGAACAGGATTGATCCGTTCGCGCATACCGTGTCGAAGGTGAACTCCTCGCCGTCGATGAACTCCTCGACGCTGACCTCCGCCACGTGTCGCAACAACGGCAGCACGTCCGCAAGCTCTGGGGCGGAATCCACCCGATAGGTGTCGGCCGAACCGGCACCGGCAATCGGCTTCACGATGAGTGGATAGCCAACTCTTTCCGCGGCCTCCCAGACGGCCGCCACAGTGGTTGCGCTGACGTGCCACGGGGTACGGATGCCGGCGGCGTCGATGGCCTGTTTCATTCGTTCCTTGTCGCGGAACGGCACGGTCTGCTCCACCGTCATGCCGGGCACCCCGAACGACTCGCGGATCCGCGCAGCCAGGAACATGTACGGCTCCCACAGGCACTCGACCCGGTCGACCGAGACGTGCCGAGCGAGACCACGGAGCGCGCCCAGCACGGCGCCCTCATCGCTGAGCGTCACGTGCTCGTAGTGGGCGAGCACGTCCCGGGCCGCCTCCGGCAACGCCGACGGCGGCTGGTCACCGACACCGATGACTGTGGCACCCACCGCCGCCAGGGCACGGGTGAAATACGCCATCTCGACGGGGTAACCGGGCGAGATCATCACAATGTTCACTGCGCCTCCACCAGCTCCACCCGGATACCGCTGATGATGCGGTGCAGGGCATTCCGGACGACCTCGGTGTCGGGATCCCGGACGATGACGTAGCCCTCGCCTTCATAACCTGACGAGGCGGGTTGCCCCAGCTCTGGCAAGCGGGCCTCGACGACGAGCTGCCCGAGCTCGCGCTGCAATGCGTCGACTCCACGAACGGAGGCAACCCGGCCGCGCCCCTGGCCACGCAGGTACGCGGTCCCGGCGGCGTAGCGGCGTTCGGGCGGGTCGAACCTGCCGAGGATGACCAATTCCGCCCAGATTCGATAGAAGTCCACGTCGTGCACGTACCCCAGCATCGACGTGATCTGCGCACCAGGCGGGCGTGCCGCCACCTCTGAAACAGCAACTGAACCGTCCGGCCGGCGAAACCACTCCATGTGGGTAAGCGCATCGCGCACACCAAGGGCCCGTAACGCCGCGGGCCCGACTTCCCAGATGCCGTCATACCGCGGATCGTCCAGTTCCCGTGGCAGGACCACGGTCCACTGAATCCATGGTTGCCGTAACACCTCCAGTGGGGTGGGGAGGTAGTCGGCGATCGAGGAGAACACGGTCTGACCGCCGACCGTGACGCTGTCGAATGTGTGCTCCTCGCCGGTGAGGAACTCCTCAAGCAATCCCGGTGCATCCGAATGCGGAGGAAGCGCCTCCAGCCAGCCTCGAAGGGCCGATACGTCATCGAGCCGATACGTCGCCTGAGCGCCCGCTCCAGCCGGAGGTTTGGCCACGAGCGGAAAGCCGACCGCTTCGGCGAACGCGAAAGCCTCCGACGCGTTTGTGACCAGCTGGTGCCGGGCACAAGGGATGCCTGCCGCACGAAGCACGGTCTTCATCCGGGACTTGTCGCGTACGTTGAGAGCCGTCTGCGTGTCCATGCCGTCGATGCCAAGCTGCTCACGGACGTACGCCATGGGCACCTGCAGCTGCTCGAGAGCCCCGACGAGTCGCTCCACCGGACCCAACTGCTGGCTCAGACCGCGTACCGCTTCAACGAGTTGCCGAGGATCCAGCGGGTCGTCGACCCGCCAATGCCCGTCGAGGTGCTGTTTCAGCTCGGGCGGCAGTCGTTCGACGGGCTCTGCCGTGATGACGGCGAGGCTGACGTCGGGCAGCTTGGCCGCTGTGGCGACGAACCGTGCCGTTGCCGGGAGCAGGAAGGGCGCAACAAAGGCAGCGACCACCATGGGACGGACGCTACTCGCCTTCGGTCAGGCCGGTCTGCCAGGCGACAGGTAGCATGCCGGAGCGTGAACGTCGTGTTCGTCGAGCCATCCTTTCCTCCGACGCAGCGCAATTTCGTGCGTGGGCTTGCCGAGGTTGGTGCATCGGTCATCGGTATCGGCGAGTTGTCTACCGAAGCGCTGGACGAAGAACTCAAGAGCTGGATGACCCACTATCACCATGTGCCATCGGTCGTCGACGTGCGCGTCATGACCGACGCGGTGCGTTGGATTCAGGGCCAGGTGTGGGTTGACCGGTTAGAGGTGACGATCGAGGCGCACACGCTCACCGCCGCCCAGGTGCGGGAGAACTGCACGATTCCAGGAACGTCGGTTCGTACGGCCTGGCTGTGCCGGGACAAGCCGTCGATGAAGGAGGCGCTGCGGACGGCAGGTGTTCCGACCGCCGCGTCAACGGCTGTGCACAACGCTGCTGAGGTGTACGAGTTCGCTGACACGGTTGGGTATCCACTCATCCTCAAACCACGCACCGGTGCAGGTGCGCTCGACACAACACGCGTGGACAGCAAAGCCGAACTCGACTCTGCGCTGGGCCGGTTCGGCGGCCAGGGCGCCGCGTCCATCGCTGTCGAGGAGTTCGTCGAAGGCCACGAAGGTTTCTACGACACCGTGTGCGTCAACGGGAACATATCGCTGGACTTCGCCTCGCATTACTACCCGAACGTGCTGGAAGCGATGCGCGCTCGGTGGATCTCCCCACAGTTCATCGCCACCAATCGCGTCGATTCGGTCTCGGAGTACGCCCAGCTCCGGGAGCTGGGCGTACGAGTAAATGAGGCTCTCGGGATCGGGACGAGTGCTACCCATATGGAGTGGTTCTTCGGGCCAAAGGGTCTCCGGTTCTCCGAAATAGGCTGTCGTCCGCCCGGAGTCGGTGCATGGGATCTGTACTCGGTGGCCAATGACTTCGACCTGTATCGCGAATGGGCCAATGCGATTGTGCACGACCACATCGCCGCTCGTCCGTCCCGTCGCTACGCCGCCGGCATCGTGGCACTACGGCCCGATCATGATGGCCGCATCACCGGTTATTCCGGTGTCGAGGAGATGCAGGCTCGGTCCGGCGAGTGGGTCATCGATGCGCACCTGCCTCCGGCCGGTACCCCGACACAGCCCGTTGAAGCGGGTTACATGGCCAACGCCTACGTCAGAATGCGTCATTCCGACTACGACGTGCTTCGCGGCCTGCTCGATGATGTCGGCCGCACCATTCACGTGTACGCGCAGTGAGCAACGCCGCCCCCGGGCACCATCAGTGGTCAGCTGGGAGCGGCACAAGTCGCCTCGCCATCAACCAACTGCAGCAGGGCTTCGTCGACGAAGCCGCGGTCGACCGGTTCCTTGCGGGTCGTGAAGTCCCGATTGTTGAAGGCCGCCACTGCACGTTCATCTTCCGTGGTGAGGCCGACGAGGTGTATCTGGCCCAGCGAATTCTCGGCCTTCCGAGTCGATTACCGATGCGGAGAATTGCTGCGACACCGTTGTGGTACGTCGTCCTCGAAGTGCCCCAAGGATCGCGGATCAACTACCAGATCGAGCTCAGGCGCGGAGAGCACGTCGAGCGCGTCAATGATCCGCTGAATTCAAAGCACTCACACAGCCCGTTCGGGGCCATCTCGGTGTGCTTCACGTTCGGCTACACAACACCGGAGTGGACGGCTCCGGACCCCGACGCAGCTCCCGGCGAGCTAACCGAACTTCTCATCGACAGTCCCGCCCTGCAGCGGGACTGTCGAGTGACCCTGTATCTGCCGGCGCGGTTCCGCCGCGACGCGGCGTACCCTCTACTGGTCGTACACGATGGCGGCGACTTCTTGCAGTACGCCGCGGCCAAGGTGGTACTGGACAACCTCATCCACCGCCGGGAGATCGCTCCACCGATTGCGGCCTTCTTGCACCCGCGGGATCGGCTTGTCGAGTACGCCAATTCAGCATCCCACGCCCGCTTTCTTACCAACGAACTTCTACCGCATCTGCAGACCGAGTTCCCACTGGTACGTAACCGATCGGGCCGCGCTCTCCTTGGCGCAAGTTTTGGTGCGATCGCCGCCCTGTCAACGGCCTACTCCTCGGCTCGCACCTACGGATCACTTGTCCTCATGTCGGGGTCATTCGTGTTTGCAGAGGGCGGAACCGACCATGGCGGTGGCCCGGAGTTTGATCCCGTTGTGCAATTCGTCAACCGCTACCGTGCTCGGCCCCGCCATGTTGCGGAACGGCTTTTCGTCAGTTGCGGATTATATGAGCCGCTGATCATTGCGAACCGATCTATCGTGCCGATTTTTGAATCCACCGGCATGCGCGTGCGCTACGTCGAGGCGCGGGACGCTCACACTTGGGAGAATTGGCGGGACCGACTGCGCGACGCCTTGTCCTGGGTTGTCCCGGCGGCTGGCGGTTCCACGTAGGAGCAGGAAATGTTTCCCTTGGCTGCCCTCCTGCTGTTCCGAGCGTTGGGGCGAATGGGCAGTCGACTGGCTCCCGCGATCGCAGTGGTGCTGGCGGTAGCGACAGTCGGGGTGCTGGTCGGGAATGCGATCGGGGGGTTCGGCTTGGCCCAACGTGTCTACCTGGCCTTGTCCGCGGTCTGGCAGCTGCTCGCCGCTCTAGCGGTACTTCGCAACCGTCGTTCCCAAGAAACAGCATGATGCCTTGGACCCGCCGATCTGAGATTCGGACACCCATTTGACGCAGGGCCTCCTAAGTCGAACACGCCAGGGGCCAGTCGCTGGTACCGCGGCTGGGGCTGCGGACACAGATTCAACCATCGGGCCAAGATCAGTCGGCCCAACACCAGGGGTCGCCGTCGACCGCCGTCGATCCCGAGCGGTGGCCTATGAGCCGCCGGTATCTTGGAGGCGAGTCACGATCAGTGCCTCCCGGACGAGGGGTGTGCCGTACCCGGCGTGCGACAAGACGGCCCGTGGGAGTCGCTCATGTGGCCTTGGATCGTGCTCGTGTTGTCCGGTGTCCTTGAGGCGGTGTGGGCAACCGCACTGGGAAATCCGAAGGTTTTAGCCGGCTTGGCGCCTCTATCGTCTTCCTATTCGGCCTCATCGGGAGTATGGCCGGCTTGGCGTACGCAATGCGAAGCCTGCCAGTGGGGACCGCTTATGCAGTTTGGGTTGGGATTGGCGCCGTACTCACGGTCGTTTACGCAATGGTCACCGGAGAAGAACCCCTTTCGGGGTTGAAGGTTGTCTTTCTGATGATGATCATCGGTGGCGTTATCGGACTGAAGCTCTCGCACTGAGCACGCGGTTTCGAGCAGGGCACCGGCTCTGGGATTGCTGGCCTGAAGCACAACAGAACCTGTACAGCGCCGAGCCGAACCTCCTCCGGGCGCCCGATTGACTCAGAAACGGGAACCGTGATCAGCCCCGGACCTCGGCATCCTCACTGAAGTTTCCTAGCAGTCATTCGGCAATCCTCGCCTTCATCCAGTTGTTCGAGTTGTGGAAGTCGCTGACGGCGTTCCCGGGGCCGACGAGCTCATCGAGGCGGGCGCGGTCTTGATCGGCGAGTCGCATATCGAGCACCGGAAGGGCGTCGTCGAGCTGTTCCATGGTGCGAGGACCGATGATCGGTGAGGTGACGCCGGGCTGGTCCTTGCACCAGAGAAGCGCAAACTGGCTTTGCGTCAGACCCCGCTCCTGCGCCAGCGGCGCGAGCGCGCGGGCCACCTCGACGCCGCGCCGCGAGACACGCTGCCCGAACGGGCTTTCGCCCCCGTTGCGTTCCAGCCGTGAGCCTTCGGGCACGGACTCAGAGTCGTTGTAACGGCCGGCCAAGATTCCGCCGGCCAACGGCGACCAAGGCAGCAGCGCCATTCCGTATCTTTGCGCCAGAGGAACTAGTTCGTTCTCGATGCGACGGTCGAGCAGGTTGTAGGGCGGCTGCTCGGAGATGTAGCGCGCGGTGCCCAGCCGCTCGCTGATCATGAGCGCCTCCATCACCATCCAGGCTGGGTGGGTCGAGCAGCCGATGTAGCGCACTTTCCCGGAGCGCACCAGATCGTCCAGTGCGCAAAGCGTTTCATCTTGCGGGATTTCCAGCGATGGGCGGTGGATCTGGTACAGGTCAATGTGGTCAGTTCCGAGTCGGCGCAGTGAATCCTCGCAGGCGCGCATCAGGTGGTAGCGGCTGTTGCCCTGGTCGTTGGGTCCAGGCCCCATCACGCCGTGCGCCTTGGTCGCCAGGACGACCTGGTCACGCCGGCCGTTCTGCTTGAGCGCCTGGCCGACGATGCGCTCGCTCTCACCAGCGTTATACACGTTGGCGGTGTCGATGAAGTTGATGCCGCCGTCGACTGCGGCGTCGACGATGCGGACCGAATCCTCTTCGGATGTCGGGCCGCCGAAGTTCATGGCTCCGAGACAAATCGGTGAAACCTGGACTCCGGTGCGCCCTAAGTTGCGGTAGGTCACGGAAGCCTCCTGGTGTTTCGTGCCTGCGGGGTTCGTCGCGCCAAGCCGTAGGCGGAGCGCCGACTAAAGAAGCGCTCCATCTTGACGCAACATGAGAGCCGAGCGACGCCCTAGTCGTAGTCGGGGCGCGACAAGACGTAGCCATCGTAGTGTTCTGCCATCAGCTGGGCACACAGGGACTGCTCACGCCGTTGGTCCGCGATGCGGAATCGATCCGAAAGGATTGGGTAACGGATCGCGGTGGGTAAGTTGTCTTGTCCGCGCCGGTGCTGTAAACGCCGGTGCTAAACGTCTGCGAGTGCAGCATCCTTTGAGGATCTACAGCGGAGGATCGTGAACCGATGGAGTACTCCCTGCTCGGCCCAACCGGTGTGAAGGTGTCGAAGATTTGCCTGGGCACTGCGACGTTCGGCGTCGCGCCGGACGCGCGGGGAGCCGGGCGTGTGGTGGGTGCGGCGCTCGATGCCGGCATCAACTTCTTCGACACTGCCAACGTCTACGGGGCGACGCCGACCTTCGACCGGCCCGGCGCGCCGCCAGCCACTGAACGCGAACCCGCCGAACAGATCCTCGGCCGCGCCCTCGCCGGCCGGCGCGACGACGTGGTGATCGCGACCAAGTCCGGTGAACGTCGGTTCGACCCGGCAGCCGGGCTGTCGCGCCGCTACATCATCCACCAGGTCGAACACAGCTTGCGCCGCCTCGGCACCGACTACATCGACGTCTACTACGCGCACTTCCCGGACCCCGACACCCCGCTGGAGCAGACCCTCATGGTCTACGACGATCTGGTGCGACAAGGAAAGCTGCGCTACGTGGCCCTGTCCAACCACCCAGCCTGGCAGGTCACCCAGGCGCTGTGGATCGCCGACGACCGCCACCTGGCCGCCGTGCCGGTCTGCGCGCAGGTCAAGTACAACCTCATCGACCGCGCCGCCGAAGACGAGCTCGCCCCCGCCTGTCAGCAGTTCGGGCTCTCTATCGTGCCGTTCGGCCCGCTCCATGGTGGGCTGCTGGCCGGCATGCAGGTCGAGGAACGGGAGTTCTCCGGTGACAAGAGATTCGGTGGGTCGGGGTTCACCGACACCGAGCTGGAGATCGGCCGTGCTGTCCAGCGGCTGAGCCAGGAGTGGGGCTTGCAGCCGTACCAGGTGTCGTTGGCCTGGC
The DNA here is from genome assembly GCA_035264145.1 of Propionibacteriaceae bacterium. Classification (GTDB taxonomy): domain Bacteria; phylum Actinomycetota; class Actinomycetes; order Propionibacteriales; family Propionibacteriaceae; genus Microlunatus. Next base: position 5,322 of record DATFQP010000090.1, on the reverse strand, counting down.
TGCTATCCCGCCCGGCGATCGCCTCGGCGATCGTCGGCGCCGAAACTGACGATGAGGTCACCGCCAACGCCACCGCAGCCGACGTCACCTTGGACCAGGCCCAGCTCGACACCCTGACGGCACTGCCAGCCAGCAAGGACAGCTGAACGAAATAACACCATGCCCAACATGGCGTAGAAGACGTGACATCGACAATGCGGGCAGTTCCGCTCGCTGTGCCGCTAACCGGTCCGCTTGGGGACCACCTTGGAGCGGCCCGTGGTGGACCTCCTTCCGATGGGAACATCTCCGCTCGTTCCGGCTCGGCAAGTCGGGCCACTCTGGCCAACGTTCGACGTCGGTGTAGGCCTCGAAGACGAGCTGCGCGGAGCGGCGACGTCGATGGTTGCCTCGAAGCGCATGCAACCTACGGCAAGGGGGCAACCGGTATCAGGCGGGAACGTGAACTGTTCGATGGGGGTTTCTGCGGCTGACTATGGTCTGCAACCCGACGATGGCTGACGACCCTGTGGTGATGCAGCGATTTGGCGGGGAGGTTGCGCCGCAGCTGCGCAACGAGGTCGTCTTCTGTCAGGGGATCGTGCAACCGTGGAACCTATGGAGATCACACGTTTGCAACCTGACGGACTCGTCGTCAGCCCCGCGTTCAGCCACGTCGCCGTCGTGCCCGCCGGCGCGACGACCATCTACGTCGGCGGTCAGAACGGCGTGGATGCCGACGGCAAGATCGTCACGGACGATGTCGCCGAGCAGTCGGCCCGCGCGATCGATAACGCGAGCACCGCACTCGAGGCAGCGGGCGCATCACTGGCCGATGTCGTGCAGTGGACGGTGTTCATGGCAGAGGATGCCGACCTCAACGCCGCGTACGAGGCCATCGGACCGCGACTGGCTGGGCCGGGAGCGCCACCGCTGGTGACCATGGCGCGGGTCGCAGCACTTGGCGTGCCAGGAGCGATCGTCGAGGTAAGCGCGATCGCCGCGGTGGTGCCCAGATGACGACTCCCCTGACCGGGACGACCTCGAATGGCGTGCCTTACCTCGCGGTGCCGCCAGCCAGCGATGAGACGACGGCCCCGGTCATCATTTTGTGGCACCTCATGGATGCGCCGCGCAGCGAGTCGGCGTTCGCAGCCGCCCTGCCGCTCGACGGGCTCGACGCATGGAAGGTCTACGTCGGACTGCCCACATTCGGCGCGCGGTCGCTGCCCGGCGGCGTTGACGAGGTCATGAAGATGCTCGCCACGGATGCGCCGGGTCTCGTCCACGGGCCCGTGCACAGTCAGGCGGCGGAAGAGTTCCCGGCCGCGTGGGCGGATCTGAGTAAGACGCTGGGCATTGGCGTGGACGTGTCCATTGGTCTTGTCGGCGGCTCGATGGGTGCGGCGATCGCATCCGAGGTGCTGGCGCAGGGTATGTCCGGCGCCACGGCGGCGGTGCTGGTCAGCCCGCTGCTGCAGCTGCGTCCAATGATCGACGCCGTGTCACCGCAGTTCGGCGGCTACCGCTGGACCGACGCGGGGACCGCCGCGGCCGAGCGGCTCGACTACGAGGCGCGAGCGAGCGAACTCGTAGGGTCTGGCGCCGCCATACGGATCATCGTGGGCGCGGATGACGAGCAGGCGATCGTCTCGTCGGCGCTGACGGTCGCCGATGCGGTCGGCGCCGACGTGCGGCTGCTCGACGGCATGGAGCATGCCCTCGCTGAGGAGCCCGGCATCGAGCCGGCGCCGCAGACTGAGGTCGCGAAGCGGGTCGACCAAATGGCGGCCGAGTGGCTCCGGGAACACCTGACCTAGCTCGCGGCCCATCATCGCTCCGGCGCTTCGTCCACGTCGTAGGCCTCGATCGTCTGGTCGACATAGTTGTCAGCGAGCTCTTCGGAGAGGCGCTTCGTGCGCTCCTTCATCGCCTCGACGTCCTCGGCGATGCGGCGGCCCACTCGGCGTTCACGCGATCAGTGAAGTCCTAGCCGCGGCCCTGAATACGACCTGCCTTTGGTACGACGCGATGGGGGCCAACCTCTGTGAGAACCGTCGCGCTGTCGGATCGCTCACAGCTGGCGAACCCGAAAGTCCTGTAAAGAAATCCGGGAGGTGGTGTCGGATCGGGGCAAAGGTGTTCGTAGCAGGGGTGAGAGGCTGCCCACGAGGGGCGGCTCCCAAGAGAAGGGCACCGCGATCATGAAACTGACGACCATGACGCAGGTCACCGTCGATGGCGTGATGCAGGGGAACGGCGGTGCCTCAGATGAGGACCGCAGTAACGGATTCGAGCGCGGCGGATGGGCCATGGGGGTGGCGGACAACGAGACCATGACGTTCATCAACCAGACCTACCAGCGCGCCGACGCGTTCCTGTTCGGCCGGCGGACCTACGAACTCTTCGCCGGTTACTGGGGCGCAGAGGAGCGGGCTCGCGCCGCGGCGCAAGATCCGGGCAACCACCAGATCGCAGCTGCCTTGAACACCAAGCCCAAATACGTGGCGTCGACCACGCTCGCCGATCCGAAGTGGGCGGACACCACCGTCCTCTCCGGTGACCTCGCGGCGGCCATCAACGAGCTGAAGGCCAGGCCGTTTGGTGAGCTGCAGGTGCACGGCAGCGGTGCCCTGACGCGGTGGCTGCTGGAGAACGACCTCGTCGACGAGATGAATCTGCTCATCGTCCCAGTGGTCGTCGGCCAGGGCATGCGGCTGTTCCCCGAAAACGGCCCAGACATAGCGCTTGACCTGGTCGAATCGCGAGCCGACTCGAAGGGAATAACAATCCAGGTCTATCGGCCGGCCGGACGCCCGCAGTACGCCACCGGCGACGTCGATCCGAACCGCGTGTCACAGGTGACGCACTAGACGACCGACCGGTTCCAGCCGCATGGCCGAGACTCGCCCACAAGGGGTGTCCCGAATGACAGGAGGTGATTCGAGGTGCAGTACCTGGTTTCCGTGATCGATGATACGGCCGGCCTCGCCACCCCGGACGAGATGGCGGCCATCAACGCGTTCAACGACCGGCTTCAGGCAAAGGGTCACTGGGTCTTCGCCGGCGGCCTTGCGGCGCCCAGCTCTGCCACCGTCATCGACAACCGAGGCGAGGAGGCGATCTTCACCGACGGGCCCTTTGTGGAGTCGAAGGAGTATCTCGCCGGCTTTTGGATCATTCAGGCCGCCAACCTCGACGTGGCGCTCAAGCTCGCCGCGGAGGGGTCGAAGGCCTGCAACCGGAAGATCGAGGTGCGGCCGTTCCAGGGAGAGTGAGCGTGGCTGACGTCCGGAAGGCGATCACCCAGGCCCACCACGAGGAGTGGGCCAGGGTGGTCGCTGCCCTGACCAGGCGTTTCGCTGACCTCGACATTGCCGAGGAGGCGGCGGCCGAGGCGTTCGCAACCGCCGTCGAGCGGTGGCCGGCCGACGGCGTACCCGCCAACCCCGGCGCCTGGCTGACCATCACGGCCAACCACAAGGCCATCGACCGGATCCGGCGCGAGAACAAGCGCGACGACAAGCACAAGCAGGCTCAGATGTTGTACGACGACGACAACGACGACCCGCCCGAGCCTCGCGGCACTATCGACGACGAACGGCTCCGGCTGATCTTCACCTGCTGCCACCCGGCGCTCGCAATGGAGACCCGCGTGGCGCTGACGCTGCGCATGGTCGCCGGTCTGACCGTGCCCGAGATTGCCCGCGCCTTCCTGGTGCAGGAGACCGCCATGGGGCAGCGGATCACCCGCGCGAAGGCGAAGATCAAGGCGGCTCGTATCCCTTATCGGGTACCGTCCGCGGAGGATCTCCCGGCACGCGTCTCCGGCGTACTCGCCGTTCTCTTCCTCGTCTTCAACGAGGGCTACCTGGCGACCGGGCCTGAGACCAATCCCGTACGTCACGACCTGACCGCCGAGGCGATCCGGCTCACTCGCCTAATCCGTGCCCTCATGCCGGACGACGGTGAGGTGGCCGGGCTGCTGGCGCTCATGCTCCTCACCGAGGCCCGCCGCACCGCCCGTGTTTCGGCATGCGGTGAACTGGTCCCCCTCGGCGAGCAGGACCGTGAGACCTGGGACGCGGCAATGATCGCCGAGGGTCACCGGCTGGTGCGCGAACGCCTGGCTGCCGGGGTCGCTCCGGGTCGCTACCAGATCCTCGCAGCGATCAACGCCGTGCACACCTCCGCCCGCGACGTACGCGACACCGACTGGTCCCAGGTCATCGCCCTCTACGACCAGCTCGTCCGCCTCGACCCCTCCCCGATCATCGCCCTCAACCGGGCCATCGCGGTCGCCGAGCTTGACGGCCCGGAGGTGGCCCTGGCGGCCGTCGACCGTCTTGAGGACAAGTTGGCTGGCTATCACGCCTACCACGCCACGCGCGCCGACCTGCTGCGCCGGCTGGGTCGCAGTCAGGAGTCGAGCGCGGCGTACGACAAAGCCATCGAGCTGGCGGGCAACACCGCCGAGACCGCCTACCTGACACGCCGCCGCGACCAGCTGAGGTAGTGCCCGCGATCGGGCGCTCGCATCACCCGAGCCATCCCGTAGAAGGAAAGGCTCAGCGACATCGACCCTCAAACATGCGGCAGCCCCTTACTTGCCGTACGGGACCTTCCCGCCATAGTCGACGGCTGGCTTGATTGGGAAACTGTTCATCTGGTCCCGTAAAGCCTCAGATCTGCGATTTATTGCCCAAACCCACCGTTTCAGCCGGCGTGAGCTTGATCAGAGCTGGGGCCGCTGCATCTCCGTTGTTGACAGGGCGGGCCGAGCGACGTCGAACAGCGCGATGTCGTGCGGAGTTGTCCCAGTCTGGACGAGGTCGGCGACGATCTCCCCCACTACCGGCACGAACTTGAACCCGTGGCCGGAGAAGCCGCAGGCCAGCACCACCTGCGAGGTGCCGCCGAGCGGGCCAAGCACGAACGCGTCGTCGGGCGCGGAGGCATACATGCAGGTGGCGGCCTTCACCAGGCGTCCGCTGAGGTACGGGAAGAGCTGGCGGGCGCGGTGCACCATCTCCTCGACCTCCTCGGCGTGGACCGTGCGGTCGATCGTCTGCGGAGTGGTGGTCAGCCCGTGGTTCTGCCGGTAGTAGGCGAGCTTGAGCCCGCCAGCGGGCCCGTCGACCATCGGAAAGCCGTAGAACTCGCCGTTGCCGTCGGTCTCCTCGAGGTAGACGGGGTGGCCCTCGGCGTAGGCCTCATAGGGGACCTGCGGCGTGAAGTCCGGCTCGAGCCAGTAGAAGATCTGCCGCTCGACCGCGATCGGCATCGGCGGCGACAGCAGGGTCGACACCCACGCGCCGGGGGCCAGCACGAGCCGGTCCGCAC